>JBEHXB010000307.1:0-3540 GCA_048498895.1 Pseudomonadota bacterium | reverse complement strand
AACTGCAACACGACCAGCGCGGTGCGCAGCCATCCCGCTCCGCCCTGGCTCGACCGGTTGGCCCGCAGGGTGGCCGCGGGCCGAAAGCCCGACAGCACAAGCGCCGGATAGAAGCCGCTGATAAGGCCCGCCAGGACCGCGATGGCAATCATGACCAGCAGCAAACCCCAGTCGTCGACGTAATGAAACGTCAGCGGCCGTCCCATGAAGCTGCTGTAGGCCGGCAGCAGGGACTCCATCAGAGCCAGCGCGACAATGAGCGCCAGAAGTGCCAGCAGCACCGACTCGCTCAGGAATTGCACCACAAGCTGGCTGCGCCGCGCGCCCACGCACTTGCGCAAGGAAATCTCGCGCGCCCGCAACGTCGCCCGCGCCGTAGCCAGATTCATGAAATTGAAGCACGCAACCAGAAGGATAAGGGTGCCAATCGTCATCATGCCATAGAGCGTGGTCCAGCTTCCCGCGGGCCGCATTGCCCCATACCGGTCCGTCGTCAGATGCGCGTCGCGCATTGGGGTGAGATGGACTTCCACGATCCGGCTGCCCGCCAGCTTGACATTGGTGAAGGGCGAGATGTCGACATTGCGGTCCAGGATCGGGATGACCTTGGGCAGAACCTGCGCCGGTGTCGCACCAGGTGCCAGGGTGATATAGCCATAGGTGCCACCGGTGCCGAGCCAGTTTTTCATTCCTTGCGGGCTCATGCGGTTGGCCAGCGACGTATCGGGCAAGAGAAAGTCAATGTCGAACTGGGTGTTGTGCGGCAAATCCCGCATCACGCCCGTTATACGCAGTGTCACGGTGGTATTGGCGCAGGCCGCATCGGCACAGCCGCCCCGCCCGGTGGTCAGCGTCTTTCCGACAGGGTCGGCATCGCCGAAATATTTGCGGGCGGCGCTCTGCGAGATCACCAGATTCTCGGGCCGCGCCAGCACGGTGGCGGGGTCGCCTTCCACCAGCGGCAGAGGGATTACCTGCAGAAAATTCGGATCGACTGTACCCACTTTTTCCGAGAACTGCCGGTCGCCCGCCGTCATGGTCATGTACTGCTGGATCAGCCGGGTAGCGCTGCGCACTTCCGGAATCTGTTCATGCATGGCGATCGGCAACGGCAGGACGACCTGTGCATTGCGAATGGGTTCGGCACGGCCCGGCGCGTGGAAAGTCACCTCGACGCGCCACAGGTTGGCGCTGCCGGGGATCCACTTGTCGTACGACAGTTCGTCACGCACGAACAGCGCGATCAGGACGACGCAGCACAACCCCACCGCCAGCCCGGCAATGTTGATGAAGCTGTATAGCTTGTATCGGACGATGTTGCGCAGTGCCGTGACGAGATAGTTGCGGAACATGGTATCCTCCTATTCGTAGCGCAGCGCGTGAATGGGGTTGGCCCTGGCCACCCGCCAGGCATGGGCGAAGACAGTGGCCCAGGCAATCACCAGCGCCACCACGCCGGCCACCAGGAAATAGAGCGGGCTGAGCACGATGCGATAGGCGAAGCCTTCCAGCCAGCCATGCAGGTAGAACCACGCCAACGGCCAGGCGATCAGGTTGGCCAACAGCACGGGTTTGGAAAACTGCCACAACAGCAGCAGGATCACGTCGCGGGTGCGTCCGCCGAACACCTTGCGGATGCCGATTTCCTTGGTGCGCCGCCCCGCGGTGAAGGCCGCCAGCCCGAACAAGCCCAGACAGGCGATGGCGATGGCGACGCCGACAAAGATGGCGAACATCGTGCCCTGCCGCTGGTCGGTCTGGTAGAGGGCCTCGAAAGTCTCGTCCAGGAAATGGCGCTGGACCGCGGCGATTGGAGAAAACGCATGCCAGCTCTTGTCGATGAACGCCAGGGTCTCGGGAATGGTGCCGGGGCGCAGGCGCAAGGCAAGGTCCAACGTCATGTTCGGGTCATAATCGAAAACGATCGGCCGCATCAGTTCCCGCGCGCCATGAAAGTTGGCATCGGCCAGTACGCCCACGATACGGACGTGGTTCTGAAACATGAGAATAGTCTTGCCTACCGCCTCCTGGGGCGCGAAGCCCAGCCGCGCCGCGGCCGACTCGTTGACAAGAATATTGTGCCCTTCATTCTGGGGCGTGGGATTGTAATGGCCGCCCGCAAAAGCCGAACGAAGGTCCATGCGGTCATCGGCGCGCGCGTCCGACAGAAGGCGGCCGGCGACCAGACGCATCCCCAGCACCCTGGGATAATCGGGGCTGATCTCGATCCTGTTGATCAGGATGTTGTCCGACCGCCCGGGGACCTTGAAGACCGCATTCGACTGGCCTTGGCTGAACGGCATGTAGTTTGCCATCCCGATATCGACAATGCCGGGGTTGGCGCGCAGGGTCTGCACAAAGCTGCTGCGCCCGTCGGCGGTCACGCGTCCGCCGCCGCCAACAATCAGTATGTTGTCGCGGTTGAAGCCCAGGCCGATATTGCGGGCATAGCTGATCTGGCTGAACACGACCAGCGCGGCGATGCCAAGGCCGATTGACACGGAAAATTGCAGGACGACAAGAATGCTGCGCAACCGGCCCGATCCCGCCTGGCCGGCGCTGTTGGTCCGCAGCACCGAAGCCGGCCGGAACCCCGAGAGTACAAGAGAGGGATAGATACCGCCGACAAGGCCCGCCCCCGCAGCAACTGCCAGGAAGAGCAGCAGCAAGCGCCAGTCGGCAAGATAATGGAAGGCAATGGGACGCTGCAGGAAGCCGTCGAACACGGGCAAGAGTACTTCCACCAACGCCAGGGCAAGCAGCAGGGACAGAAATGCCATCAGCGCCGCTTCACCCAGGAACTGCACGACAAGCTGCGCCCTGCGCGCGCCCAGGGTCTTGCGCAGGGCAATCTCCCGCGCGCGCAACATTGCCCGCGCCGTCGCCAGGTTCATGAAATTGAAGCAGGCCACCAGAAGAATCAGCGCACCGATGGCGATAACGCCATACACCGTGGTCCAGCTTCCCGGCGGCGTGAGATTCAGCGTCCACCGGCCGGAATCCAGGTGGACCCGGGCGAATGGCGTCAGATGCAGCTTGTAGATCTGGCTTCCGCTGGCGGGAATGCCGAACTGGTGAAGCTGGCCCGTCATCGCCTTGTCGAACATCGCGGCGGACCGGGCGACAACGCTTTGGGGATCGGTTCCCGGCGCCAGCGTGATATAGCCGTATCCGTTGTTCGACAGCCAGTCGCGCTTCTGGTCTTGCGAATAACGGTCCGCCATCGAGGTGGTCGGAACGAAGACGTCACCCACAAGCTGCGAATTGTGCGGGATGTCGCGAACAACGCCGGTGACCTTCAGGCTGACGATCTCGGCTTTGCAGGTCTGGTCGTTGTCGGCGCACCCGCCGCGGCCGGTGGTGATGATCTTGCCGATGGGATCGGCGCCGCCGAAATATTTCTGCGCATAGGATTGCGAGATCACGGCGGATTGCGGCTGGCGGAAGACGCTGGCCGGGGTGCCGGCAACGAGCTCAAGCTTGATGACATCGAAGAAATTGGGATCGACCACATCGACCTGCTCGACAAACTGACGGTCG
>JBEHXB010000306.1:0-3582 GCA_048498895.1 Pseudomonadota bacterium | reverse complement strand
CCGACGCGACCTCGGGCCGCGTGCCCATGCCCGACGATGTGGTGCTGATCAATCTCCTGGCGGTGTGGGCGCCGGATGAAAAGCTGCGCCATCGCATCCTTGTCGAGAATCCGGAAACCTTCTACGGCTTCGATCCTGCCAAACGGCCAAAGGCAATATAGACACGGCCGCCGCCTCGGAACAGATCGTGGTGTTGGGCACTTATAAAATCAGGAGGGCCCAACGCGGCAATCATTGCCGCAAAAATTCCACAAAGGTATCCGATGCGAAAAATTCTTCTTGGTGCCGTCACGATGCTTGTTTTGGGCGTGGGCACGGCCGAAGCCGCCGATGTTGACTTCGGCATCTATCTCGGCGGTCCGCCGGTCGTGGAACCCGCGCAATTCTATCTTTATGGCGGCCGGCGCTATTGCTGGTACGACGATGGCTGGCACGGTCCCGGCTTCTATTGGTGCGGCTATCGCTGGCGCCATGGTTATGGCTGGGGCGGGCCCTGGGGCTGGCGCGGCTGGCACCACGGCTATCGCCATCGTCCGGTCTGGCATCATTCCTATCGCGATCGCGGCTGGCATGGCGACCATGATCGCGGCGGCTGGCATGGTCGCGGCGACCATGGCGGCGATCACCGTGGCGGCCATGATCGCGGCGACCACCATGGCGGCCATCACCGTTAGCCGGCCGATTCCAGCAGGCCCGTGAGGGTGGCCTCCAGGCCCTTGCGGAAGCGGCCCGTATCGAACAGCGGCGCGCTGCCCAGATTGTCCGCGAGCCTTTGGCGGATGGTCTTGAGCAGTGCGCCGTCCTTCGCCAGCTTCAGCGCCAGGGCCTCATAGTCTTCCAGCGTATCCGTCACCATGTCCGCCAGGCCCACGGCGTTCAGCAGGCTTGCGCCCACGCGGCCGGGAAAGGCGCGGCCCTTGCAGGTCAGCACCGGCAGGCCCGCCCACAGCGCATCGCTGCCGGTGGTGTGGGCATTGTACGGCAGCGTATCCAGGAACAGGTCCGCCAGCCGGTGTCTTGCCAGATGCGCCGGCGCGGCCATCCGGGGTGCAAATACCAGCCGTGCCGGATCGATATCGCGCGCCCTGGCTGCGTCACGCAGGTTTGCGGCGCCCGGTCCGTCCATCAGCCACAACACGCTGCCCGGCACCTGTTCCAGCAGGCGCATCCAGATGTCGAACAGGGGGGCGTTCAGCTTCCAGTGCGCGTTGAAGCTGCAGAACACAAAGCCGTCTTCTGGCAGGCCGGCCTCTGCGCGTGATGGGGCCGGCGCGATCTCGCGTCCGCTGTCGTTGACCTGGTAGCAATCGGGCAGATGCACGATGCGTTCACTGAAGAAAGGTTGCTGGTCGTGAGGCAGCACGATGCGGTCCGCCAGGATCGCATCGATGAAGGCCGCGCCGGTGGTGCCGGGATAGACCAGCCATGACGCCTGCACCGTCGCCGGACGCCAGGAAAGAATGCCCGGCCGGCCGTTCATCGTGTGGCCGCTGAAATCGACGGCGATGTCGATTTCCAGCGCGCGCATCAATTCCGCCGCTTCGCGATCGCTTTTCGCGCGCACGTCGTGGAATTCGTCGAACGCCCTGACCATGCGCGCCCGCAGGGCCGAGCCGTCGTCAGGGCCGCAGGAAACGGCGATCACCGTGAAGCGGCTGCGGTCGTGAGTCTCGAACAGTTCCGCCGCCAGCGCCGCGGTGGGGTGGTTGTGGAAATCCGCCGACACATAGGCCAGCCGGATGCGGTCGTGCGCGTATCGAACCTTCGGCAGCGGCGCATGCGGGGGCACGCTGCGTGCGATTGCCGTCTCCGCCGCGCGGCGCAAAAGGGCAGGGTCGTCGCAGTATCCCATCAGCACCATGGGCTGGACCAGCGCGCTCCCAAAGCGCGCCGCGTCAAGCAGGGCGGGCGTGATCTCCTGGGCCGTCGTCCAGTCGCAGGCCAGCGCGGCAGCCCGCGCCAACCCGTTCAGCGCGGCGGGATGATTGGGCGCCGCCTGCCGCAGCCGGGCGAACAGGCCTTGCGCCTCGCCGATGCGTCCCGTCTCCAGCGCGATGGCTGACTTCAGGTGCAGCGCTTCGCTCGCGTCCGGCTGCAGCGCCAGGGCCGCATCGGCGGCGGCCTCGGCTTCTTTCGTCCGCTCCAGGTCCTTGAGCGCCATGCCGCGGTTGATCAGCGCGTTGACATGGCCGGGCGCCAGCGCCAATGCCCGGTCATGGCTGGCCAGCGCCGCGTCCGGCCGATGCATCCGGCGCAGAACCGCGCCACGGTTGTTCCAGGCGGAGGGCACATCGGCGCGCGCCGCCACCGCCCGCTCGTATCCGGCCAGTGCCTCCTCCAGCCTCCCGAGCTCCATCAGCAGATTGGCGCGATTGAATTCGCCCTCGAAAAAGCCGGGGCGCTGCGCCAGCGCGGCGTCATAGGCTTTCAGCGCCTCGCCCTTGCGGTTCAGCGCCGACAGGATATTGGCGTAATTCACCAGCATCTCGGGCGGCTGGGACACGGCCAGAATTTCGCGATAGCGGCGCTCGGCTTCCGCCAGGTTGCCGTTCCTGCGGGCCGCGACCGCCTGTTCATACAGAGCCTGAAGGTCCATCTAGTCCGCCAGCCGTTCCATCAGAAAGTTCATGAAGGCGTTGCGATCCGATTTCAGGCACACCTGCGCGTTGGGCGCGCCATCGGTGCGGCGGGTCATGCCGTCATCGGCGACCGTGATGTGCATGGGCGTGGTGGGGCAGAGCGACGGCTCCAGCATCCAGGCCAGGGTCATCGGATCGAACAGCGTAGGCGTCGCCTGATGCGTGCCATGCGCCCATTGCAGATACAAAAGCGCCAGCGCGTCGGTCAGCGGCGTCCCGCTCGAGAACAGGCGGCTGCGCCGGATCTCGTCCATCTTCAGGTGCGCGGTGGAATCCAGCGGCATCATCACCACCGGCACGCCCGAGGCATAGAGCTTCTGCTGCGCGGCGATGTCGTTCCTGATGTTCCATTCGGCCTGCACCGGCGCGGTGCCGCCCCAGCCATTGTCGTAAGGCGCGATGGCGCCGCCCATCGTCACCACCCGCTTCAGCTTGCGGAAGGTGCCGGGGTCGCGCGCGATCAGCGCCCCGATATTGGGCGAAGGCGCCACGGCCACCAGGGTGATCTGGCCGGGGTATTTGCGGATTTGCGCCAGGATGAATTCCACCGCATCGGGATGGCTGGCGCGGGCAAAACGGCCCTGCCTGCCATAGGCCCGCTGGGAAAAGCCGGCGGCGTTGGCGTTCGACGCCACGCCAACCGCAACGGGTATGTCGCTGTGGCCGGTCTCGCCCAGCATCCGGTCCAGGATGGCGGCGCGCGCGTGGGTGTCGCCGAAATCGGTGGTGATGCCCAGCACCTCCACCTCGGGACTCTTCAGCGCCAGCGCCACCACAAAAGCATCGTCGATATCGTCACCGATGTCGGTGTCGATGATGATCTTCTCCGGCGCCGCCAGGGCCGGCCCGCTGACCGGCCCGCTGATCAGAAATCCCGCCAGCAGCGCCATGATCACGATCTTGCGCATTGCTACCCCGCCTTTTGCCGGCAATCTAGCGCGGC
>JBEHXB010000305.1:0-3584 GCA_048498895.1 Pseudomonadota bacterium | reverse complement strand
TCGGACTGCGGCCGCGCTCCCCTGAGAGAGGAATGTGATATCCTGTGCGCTCACCCCGGCGAAAGCCGCGACTCATTCGGGCATGGGCCAACTGAGCATTCGGCCTGACCGTCGGCAAAGCCGCCGGGGCGCCGGGCATCGCCGGCAGAAGGCCTTTGCAAAGATGGAGCAGGTCCTCGCACGGACAAGCGGAAGGTTGCCTGCAGGAGCGACGAACATGAAGACGGCCGGGCCACCGGAAGGCAAATCCCCCTCTCAGCTGATAAGCGAGCGAATCAAGGATCTGGGCGACTGGCGGGGCGAATTGCTCGCCCAGCTGCGCAACCTGGTCAAAGAGGCCGATCCCGACGTTGTCGAGACCTGGAAGTGGCGCGGGGTCCCGGTGTGGGAGCACGATGGAATCATCTGCACGGGCGAGACCTACAAGAATGTCGTGAAGATGACTTTCGCCAGGGGCGCCTCGCTCAAGGACCCCTCCGGCCTGTTCAATTCCAGCCTCGAAGGCAATGTCAGGCGCGCCATCGATTTTCATGAAGGCGGCAAGATCGACGAGAAGGCATTGAAGGCGCTCATCCGGGAGGCAGTGGCGCTGAACAAGTCGAAGGCAAAAAAATCCGCCAAACCCGGCTGAAGCCCGGCGGGCCGTCGAACAGCCCTCACCGAATTCGATAGCAGCAGCCATGTGCGATGCCGCCCGGACGAATGAACCGGCGCTCTTGCTGTCGATCCGGTCGATCGGTTCTTCTCAGGGAATGGTGCCCAAGGTCGGAATCGAACCGACACACCTTTCGGTACTGGATTTTGAGTCCAGCGCGTCTACCAGTTCCACCACTTGGGCAGAGGGGGCTATATAGCGGCCTGCGATAGCCGCGCCAAGAATTAATCTTGCGCCTGGTCTTCGGCTTCGGGTTTTGGCGGCCATTTCACCCGGCCGGTGAGCCCGGCCATGTGTGCGGGCAGGCCAATCGCCGCACGGCCGCCGCTCCAATGCCCGCTTGCGCGGGCCTGTTCCAACGCTAATCTGCGGGTCCATGAACGCACCCCCCAAAGACCTGCACGCCGCCCCGCGCTCCGACTGGACCCGCGAGGAGATCGCTTCTCTGTTCGCCCTGCCCTTCCCCGAACTGATGTTCCGGGCCCAGAGCGTGCATCGGGCCCATTTCGACCCCACCGAGGTGCAGATATCGCAGCTTCTGTCGATCAAGACCGGCGGCTGCCCGGAGGATTGCGCCTATTGCACCCAATCGGTGCACAACAAGACCGGCCTGAAGGCCACCAAGCTCATGGAAATTGAAGCGGTGATCGCCGAGGCGCGCGCCGCCAAGGCAAGCGGGGTATCGCGCTTCTGCATGGGCGCGGCCTGGCGCAGTCCCAAGGACCGGGATCTCGACACGGTCTGCGCCATGATCGAAGGGGTCAAGGCCCTGGGGATGGAAACCTGCGTGACGCTGGGCATGCTGACGCCGCCCCAGGCTTCGCGCCTGAAGCAGGCCGGGCTGGACTATTACAACCACAATCTCGATACCTCGCCGGAATTCTACCGTCACGTCATCACCACCCGCACCTACCAGGACCGGCTTGACACGCTGGGGGCGGTGCGCGACGCCGGCATCTCTGTCTGCTGTGGCGGCATCGTCGGCATGGGCGAAAGCGTGGAGGATCGCATCGGCCTGATCCACGCCCTGGCGACCTTGCCGGTGCATCCCGAAAGCGTGCCGATCAACGCGCTGGTGGGCAGCAACACACCCGCGGCCGGGAGTTCGCCCAGGCTGGCGGCCCTGGACTTCGTGCGGACCATCGCGGTGGCGCGCATCACCATGCCGCGCTCGATGGTGCGCCTTTCGGCCGGACGCGAGGGCATGTCGGACGAAACCCAGGCCCTGTGCTTCATGGCGGGGGCCAATTCCATCTTCTATGGCGAGAAGCTGCTGACCACCCCCAACCCGGAGGCTGACGCGGACAAGGCCATGTTCGACCGGCTGGGCATGGTGCCCATGCCGCTGGGGGTGGAGGCGGGCCATTAACCGCATGCTGCTGATGCTGACCGTTTTGGTACTGGCATCGATGATGCTGGCGCCGGTGATGATGGCGTTCGACTTCGATCCGATGCCAGGTGACATCGCTTTCACGCTGAATCAGCACCATTATCAGGTTCCGGTGCTGTGGAGCCTGTGTGCAGGTGCCGGTCTGGCCCTTTTATATTCGGTGCTGAGGAAGTAAGAGCGGCTCCGGAAAACCCCGCCGGACGAGTCGCCGATGAGCCTTCGCAAGATTTCCCGCGCCCTGATTTCCGTTTCCGACAAGACGGGGCTTGTCGATTTCGCCAAGGGGCTGGCGGACCAGGGCGTAATGCTGATCTCGACCGGCGGTACGGCCAGGGCGCTGCGCGATGCCGGGCTGGCGGTCAGCGACGTGTCCGAAATCACCAACTTTCCCGAGATGATGGACGGGCGGGTCAAGACCCTGCACCCGATGGTGCATGGCGGACTGCTGGCGTTGCGTGACAAGGCCGATCACGCCACTGCGATGAAGGAACACGCCATCGCCGGGATCGATCTGCTGGTGTGCAACCTCTATCCGTTCGAGGCCACTGTGGCGCGCGGCGCCGATTTCGAGACCACGATCGAGAATATCGACATCGGCGGCCCGGCCATGACCCGCAGCGCCGCCAAGAACCACGACTGGGTGACGGTGGTGGTAGATGTGGAAGATTACGGCCCGGTGCTGGAGGAGATGAAGGCCAATGGCGGCGCCACGACGCCGGCGCTGCGCCGCAGGCTGGCGCAGCGCGCCTTTGCCCGGACTGCTGCCTATGACGCCGCCGTGTCCAACTGGTTTGCCGGCGAGCTGGAAAAAGACGGAGAGAATTCCCCGCCGCGCCGCAGGGCCTTTGGCGGCCTGCTGCGCCAGCCCTTGCGCTATGGCGAGAACCCGCACCAGAAAGCGGCCTTCTATGTCGATGGCGACCCCCGCCCCGGCGTGGCCAGCGCCCTGCAGATCCAGGGCAAGGAGCTGAGCTACAACAACATCAACGATACCGACGCCGCCTATGAGCTGGTGGCGGAATTCGATCCCGCCAGGGCCCCCGCCTGCGCCATCATCAAGCATGCCAATCCCTGCGGCGTAGCGCTGGGCAAGACCCTGAAACAGGCCTATCTGGACGCGCTGGCCTGCGACCCGGTCAGCGCCTTCGGCGGCATCATCGCCTTCAACCAGAAGCTGGACGGCGAGACAGCGGAAGAGATCGGCAAGATCTTCACCGAGGTAATCATCGCGCCCGACGCCACCGAAGAGGCGAAAAAGGTGCTGGCGGGCAAGAAGAATCTGCGCCTGCTCCTGGCAGGCGGCCTGCCCGATCCACGGGCCGCCAGCCTGACCTACCGGTCGGTGTCAGGCGGCTTTCTGGTGCAGACCCGCGACAATGGCCATGTCACCCGCGAGATGCTCAAGGTCGTCACCAGGCGCGTGCCCGGCGAACAGGAAATCGCCGACATGCTTTTGGCCTTCACGATCGGCAAGCATGTGAAGTCCAATGCCATAGTTTACGTGAAGGACGGCTCTGCCGCCGCCATCGGCATGGGCCA
>JBEHXB010000304.1:0-3587 GCA_048498895.1 Pseudomonadota bacterium | reverse complement strand
TGTGCGGATCATTGGATTCCCCATTTTTGGACCGATTGAGCATTACAGCCGATTTAGGAATTTCTGTAGCAAATTCGCTAAAATTCCACCGGTCTCGTTTGAGCAAAGCGCAGCGATTTTGGCTTTAATTTCGATCGGTTTTTCCGGGTCTGTGCATGGGGCTGGTCAATTTTCGCGGCGGTGAAAGCCGCAGGTCGGTTACACGGCGGCGGGTGCAGTGGGGCAGTTACATCGCCGTGCCCGATGCCAAGCGCGGGGTGAAATGCCAGACGCGCGATCTGTCCTTTGCCGGAGCGCGGGTGCAAATCGACGACATGCCCGACCTGCCGGCTGCGGTCTATTTCCTGCAGATGCGCGACCGGCTCGCCTATGAAGCCCAGATCATCTGGAGCAAGACGCCGGAACGGGGCCTGCAATTCACCAAGCTCTACCGTTTCGACGAAGTGCCCAGTGCGTCCTTGCGCGGACTTATTGAGAAGATGTCGGAGTAGGATTTTGAGCGACAGGCAGGCGCGCCTCGCGGGCTGGTGTGTGCCCGAAGATAGCCGCCTTCAATCCGTTTCGTTGTGGGGGTGGCGAATATCGCCGCGCCTATTTTGTTTGCGCACATAAGTTATGGCCGCAGAAGGGTTTTTGTCCTTCACGGCCTGTGCGGCAACCAGCGCATCCTCGGCCGAAACGGCGACGCTGGTATGCTGATTGTCCAAGTGTATGCCTACGACGAATTCAGGTGCCATTTAGCGCTTTCCTCTTAAGCCGGCCTCCACCAGGCGGCGGATGGCGTCGGACCGGTTTGTTTTCTGGTGTTTCGCCCAAGCCTCTACCTGATCGATCAGACTTTGGGGGAACCGCGCGGTTACCATCGGCTCTTTGCCGGTTCCTCGCGGCGCCCGCTTACCAGGCATTATTTTGGCCGGCCTTGGCATGCATAAGGTAATACCCTAATCGCGCCGTCGAAACAAGGGCGCTTCAGGGCGCGACCTGACCGGGCGCATTCACTTTCGCGCGGGCGGCTGACGCCCACATCGACCCAATGGGTCGTCACGGCGCCCTATTAAGGCTAAGTATTTGTATTTAAAGGTGGAGGCCACGCCCGGAATTGAACCGGGGTACGCGGATTTGCAGTCCGCTGCGTCACCACTCCGCCACGTGGCCTCGTCTTGCGTCCGCCGGCGAACCGGCAGCGGTCGGCGGCTATAACAGATAGGCGCCTCACCCCACAACCGGGGTTGTTTTCACGCACGCCAGGTGTGCCGCGCGCGTTGACCAGACCGGTGGCCGACGCAAAAGGGCGGCATCCTCGCGCGTTGTCAGGGGGCAGGGGCGGCCCTATAAGCCAAGCGGATTCTTCATCAGGGACGGCTCAATGTCCGCCAGCGCGCGCTTCAACATGATCGAAGCCCAGATCCGTACCAGCAACGTCACCGATCCCCGCATCCTGGCGGCCCTCGACGCGGTGGCGCGCGAGCGCTTCGTCCCTGCCGCCAGCCGGGCGCTGGCCTACGCCGACGTTCCGGTGCCGGTGGCGCCTGGCCGCTTCCTGCTGGATCCGCGCAGTTTCGCCAAGCTGGTGCAGTTGGCTGAGGTAAAGGCCGATGACAAGATCCTGGATGTAGGGTGCGCCACCGGCTATTCCTCTGCTGTCCTGGGCCGCCTGGGCGGGTCTGTGGTGGCGCTGGAACAGGATGCTGACCTTGTGCGCATCGCCACAGAGACCCTGGCCCGGGCCATTGGCAGGGTCACCGTGACCCAGGGGGCACTGATCGAGGGATTTGCGGGCGAGGCTCCCTATGACGTGATTTTCGTCAACGGAGCCATCGAACAACCCCCTGAAACCCTGCTTTCCCAGTTGGCTGAGGGCGGCAGGCTGGTGGCGGTGCTGCGGGAGCGAGCACATGGCCGCGCCCAGCTGTTCCTGAAGGAACATGGGGTGATCGGCCAGCGTCCCGACTTCGATGCCGACGTACCGTTGCTGGCAGGGTTCAAAAAGGCGACGGGGTTCATCTTCTGACGCGAATTGGCATGTCCTGGCGAGGATTTGCCCCGAGTTCCCTGCTGAAACAGTTAACCTAATCTTTGCTATCAGGCTGGCACTGTCTTAGACTCGCGCAAGCTTTGCTGGGCGCCGAGCCCGGGGCGGCGCCAGGGGAGCCATTCGATGTCGAATCCGCAGCATGAACCCACGATGGAGGAAATTCTCGCCTCCATCCGCAAGATCATTTCAGAGGATTCCCCCGAAGCGGTGCCCGAAACGCGTCCCGCGCCATCCCCCGAACCGGCTCCCGCCGCGGAATCCGCGGTCCAGCAGGAGTACGTGCTGGAACTGACCCAGGAAATCGTGGCGGAGGATACGTCCGCTCCAGCACGTGAGCCGGAGCATGACGTGGTATTCGAGCCAGTCGAACCGGCGGCCGGTGCCAGTGACATTTTCTCCGAAACCACCCGCAAAGCGATGGATGACGTGTTTGCCGCCATTCCCGATGTGGGTGAGCCACCTGCTGCCACGCCGGCAGCACCGGCAGCACCAATTGCCCCGGTGGATGGCGCCACGGTCGAAAATGTGTTCGAGCGCGCCGTGCGCGAAAGTTTCGAGCCGGTGCTGCGCAGCTATCTGGCCGACAATTCCGCCGCGGTGATCGAACGCATGAAGCCGGTCATCCGCGAATGGATGGACGAACATTTCCCCGCCCTGCTGGAAGGCGCGGTCCGCGCCGAGGTGGAGCGCGTGGTCAAGTCGCGCGGTACCAAGCGCTAGGCGTCTCAGTCGGCAGGACTTGACCTGACGGAAAAAAAGCCGGAAAGCCCGTCTCCCCATAGACGATTTCCGGCCAGGCCATGCTCGACAAGACCTTCAATCCCAAGGACGTGGAAGCACGCATATCTGCCCGGTGGGAGGCGTCCGGCGCCTTCCGCTGTGGCACGCGGCCCGAGGCGGAAGCCTTTTCCATCGTCATTCCCCCTCCCAACGTCACCGGGCGGCTGCATATCGGCCACGCCCTCAACAACACGCTGCAGGACATCCTGGCGCGGTTCGAGCGCATGCGAGGCAAGGATGTGCTTTGGCAGCCGGGCACGGACCATGCCGGCATCGCCACCCAGCTGATCGTCGAGCGCCAGCTCGCCGAGCGGCAGATGAGCCGCATCGGCCTTGGCCGCGACAAGTTCCTGGAAGAGGTCTGGAAGTGGAAGGCCGAGTCCGGCGGTGCCATCGTCGAGCAGCAGCACCGGCTGGGTGCCTCCGCCGACTGGTCGCGCGAGCGCTTCACCATGGACGATGGGTTGTCGAAGGCCGTCATCAAGGTGTTCGTGGAGCTTTACCGCCAGGGCCTGATCTATCGCGACAAGCGGCTGGTGAACTGGGATCCGCGGCTGCAGACAGCGGTGTCCGACCTGGAGGTGGAGAGCATCGAGGTCAAGGGTCATCTCTGGTACATCCGGTACCCGATCGAGGACAGCAGTGAATTCATCACCATCGCCACCACCCGGCCGGAAACCATGCTGGGCGACACGGCGGTGGCGGTGCATCCCGATGACGAACGCTACAAGCACCTGGTCGGCAGGACGGCGGTGCTGCCGCTGACCGGCCG
>JBEHXB010000303.1:0-3615 GCA_048498895.1 Pseudomonadota bacterium | reverse complement strand
CTTGGCGGCGTGCTGGAGCCGTTGCAGGCCTCGCCCACCATCATCGAGGACAATTGCTTCATCGGCGCGCGCGCCGAAGTCGCCGAAGGCGTGATCGTGGGCGAGGGCAGCGTGCTGTCGATGGGCGTCTATCTGTCGGGCTCCACCAAGATCGTCGACCGCGCCACTGGCGAGGTGCATATGGGCAAGGTGCCGCCCTACTCGGTGGTAGTGTCCGGTTCTATGCCTTCGGGCAATGGCCCCAATCTTTACTGCGCCGTCATCGTCAAGCGGGTGGATGAGAAGACACGCGCCAAAACATCGATTAACGAATTGCTGCGTGATTGATCATGGAAGCCCTCGACCTGGCCCAGGCATTGATCCGCCGCCGATCGGTGACGCCGGCCGATGCCGGCGCACTGGACGTGCTGGAAGCGGTGCTGAAGGAACTGGGTTTCGCCTGTCACCGGCTGAAGTTCGGCGAGATCGACAATCTCTATGCCCGGATGGGCGATGAGAAGCCGCATTTTTGCTTTGCCGGCCATACGGATGTGGTGCCGGCGGGCGAAGGCTGGACGCACGATCCCTTCGCTGCCGAGGTGAAGGATGGAATCCTCTATGGTCGCGGTGCCGCCGACATGAAATCGGCCATTGCCGCCTTCGTCGCTGCTGTCAAGCGCTTGTTGGCATCGGGCAGGCCAAGGGGTTCGATTAGCTTCCTGATTACGGGCGATGAGGAAGGCGCGGCTACCGACGGCACCGTGAAGGTGCTGGAGTGGCTGAAGGGTCGGGGCGAGAGCATCGATCATTGCGTGGTGGGCGAGCCAACCTCGGTCGCCAGTGCCGGCGACACGCTGAAGATCGGGCGGCGCGGTTCAATCAATTTTCGGATCACGGTAACAGGCGTTCAGGGCCATGTCGGCTATCCGCAGAAGGCAAAGAATCCGATTCCCGTGCTGGCCGAGCTGGTGACACAACTGGCCAGCCACAAACTGGACAAGGGCACCGATCATTTTCAACCGTCGACCCTGGCCTTCACCACCCTCGATGTGGGAAATCCAGCGACCAATGTGATTCCGGAGAAGGCCCATGCCGGCTTCAACATACGGTTCAATGATTGGCATACACCCGAAAGCCTGACCGGTTGGATCGATGACCGCGCCCAGCAGATGGCGCGCCAGTCGGGCTGCGAGATCGCAGTGACCGCGACTACCAGCGGCGTGGCCTTCCTGACCGAACCAGGAAAGTTCACCCAGCTTGTCAGCGACACGGTGGCGCGCGTCACTGGTCAGGCACCGTTCTTCTCTACCAGCGGGGGCACGTCGGATGCGCGTTTCATCAAGTCCGTCTGTCCTGTCGTGGAACTGGGACTGGCGGGCGCTACCATGCACAAGAGCGACGAGTGCGTGCCGGTCGCCGAGATCGCTGCCCTGACTGACATCTATGCCGCGCTGTTGGTGGCCTATTTCGCAAAGCCTCCGCTTTGACGGATGTTAGGGCCCCCATTGGCATCTTCGATTCCGGCATGGGGGGGCTGACGGTGATGCGCGCCATCCGTCGCCGCCTGCCCGATGAATCGCTAGTCTATCTGGGAGACACCGCCCGACTGCCCTATGGCACCAAGAGCGCCGACACGGTGACGCGCTATGCGATGCAGGCGGCCGAGGCACTGAAGACATTCGGCGTCAAGGCACTGGTGGTGGCCTGCAACACCGCCAGCGCTGCGGCGTTGCCCACTTTGCGCCAGTGGTTGACGTCTTTACCCGTGGTGGGCGTGATCGAGCCGGGCGCGGCGGCATCCGTGGCGGCAGTGCCCGGCGGCCCTATCGGCGTGATTGCCACCGAGGGCACGGTCAAGGGTGGCGCTTATGTGCGCGCGATCCAGGCGCTGTCGCCGTCCATGCCGGTCGTGCAGCAGGCCGCGCCGCTGTTCGTGGGCCTGGCTGAGGAAGGGTTGACGGAAGGGATGATCGCGGAGGTGGTGGCGCATCATTATTTGGATCCACTGTTGGCGACTCTGCCCAGGCCGCGCGGGCTCGTGCTGGGCTGCACGCATTTTCCCGTACTGAAGCGGACCATCGCCAGGGTCGTCGGGCCGGATGTCGTGCTGATTGACAGCGCCGAAGCGGCTGCCGCGACGCTGGAAGGTGTTCTGAAAGAAAATGGGCTGCCCAACCCGGGCCCGGCAGCGCCGCCGCGATTCCTGGCCACAGATGCACCAGGCCGCTTTGCCCATCTGGGCGAGATATTCCTGGGCGAGCCGATCGACCCCGGCGCGGTGACGCTGGTCGACCTCTAATAGTCGACCTTCACCAGATAAAGCCCATTGGGCGGCGAAACGGGACCACACGCCGCACGATCGCGCGCCTCAAGCGCCGACTTTACGTCGCGCGGCAGCCATTTGCCTTCCCCCACCAGCTTCAGGGTGCCGGCAATGGAGCGGACCTGATGATGCAGGAAGCTGCGCGCGCTGGCCTCGATATGGATTTCCTCGCCGCGGCGAAAGACGTCCAGTCGGTCCAGCGTCTTGACGGGCGTGCGGGCCTGGCACTCGGCGGCACGGAAAGTAGTGAAGTCGTGGTTGCCTGCCAGGTGCTGCGCGGCGGCGTGCATGGCGTCGGCATCCAGCGGCACGGTGACATGCCAGACCTTGGCCCGGTCGAGCGCCGGTGGGCTGCGCCGGTTGAGAATGCGGAACAGATAGTGGCGTGCGGTGGCGGAAAAGCGGGCGTGGAATTCCCCGTCCGCCATTGCCGCCTCCAGAACGCTGACGGGCGCGGGCCGCAAGTGATAATTCAGCGCGTCGCGCACCTTGTCCGGCGGGTAATCCTTGTCCAGATCGAAATGCGCCACCTGGCCCAGGGCATGCACGCCGGCATCGGTGCGGCCCGCCCCGATCACGTTGACACGCCGAGCCGACAGCTTTTCGATTGCATCCTCGAGCACACCCTGCACCGAGGGACCATTGTCCTGCCATTGCCAGCCGACAAAAGGGCCGCCGTCATACTCGATGCAGAGGCGATAGCGCGCCATCAGGTCAATATCGTGCCGGGGGGCAGGGCAAAACCCTTGGCCATCTCGCGCGCATCCATCACGCCCTTGCCCGGGCGCTGAACTTTCAGCAACCGGATCGCACTGTCGCCGCAGCCTATCACAAGGTTGTCGGTGAGGACCTCGCCCGGATTGCCGCGATCCGGAACGGGGACGGCATAGAGGATCTTCAGCCGCTCGCCTTTCGCCTCGGTCCAGGCGCCGGGCCAGGGCGACAGGCCGCGAATATGGCAGTCGATCTGGCGCGCGCTTCGGGTCCAGTCGATGTGGGCTTCTTCCTTGGTGATCTTCTTCGCATAAGTGACGCCCTCTTCCGGCTGTGGAACGGGCGCCACGCCGCCGCGCTCCAGCGCGCCCAGCGCCCGCACCATCAGGTCGGCACCCAGGTGCGAAAGCTCCTGGGTCACTTCGCCGGCGGTCTTGCGGCGGGTGGGTATCCGCTCGGCCATCAGCACCGGACCGGTGTCCAGGCCTTCCTCCATTCGCATCACCATCACGCCGGTCTGGTCGTCGCCCGCCATCAGCGCCCGCTGGATCGGCGCAGCGCCGCGCCAACACGGCAACAACGAAGCACGCAGATTGAAA
>JBEHXB010000302.1:0-3623 GCA_048498895.1 Pseudomonadota bacterium | reverse complement strand
TTGGAATGCATCACCTCGTACGGCGGACCCTTTTTCACTGAATAGGCGACGCGGTAGGTGCGGGCCAGCGCCGCCAGATCGTTCGCCGAACCGCGCAGCCCCACGATCCGGGGCGAGAAGGCGCGCGTGTATTCCGCCAGCGCCGGGTCGGTGTCGCGGTCCGGATCCACGGTGACGAACAGCACCAGGACATCAGGGCTCGCCACCTTGTCCAGCATGCTGGTGAGGTTGGCCAGGGTTTCGGGGCACACGTCGGGGCAGTGGGTGTAGCCGAAATAAAGCGCCACCACCTTGCCCCGGAAATCGGCGCCGCTGACGGGACGGCCGTTTTCCGTCAGGTGGAAGTCCAGCCGCGGCATGGCGCCTGAAATATTCGTCATATGCCAGCCGGAACGGGAACATCCCGCCAGCAGCAGCGCGAACAAAAGGGCGGCAATACGCATGACCCCGCGTCCTTATCACGCTTCGCCGCGCGCGGGGAACGCGCATAAAGTCTCGCCCCATGAAAATCGACTCCGACTGGTGGTGGTATGGCGCCGCGCTGGGCTTCGGCGCGGTGCTGTACGTCATCAGCGCATTTTATCCGGCGCATCTGCCTTTCTGGATGCCCTGGCAGTTCCATTGGCTGGAATATCTGGCCACCGTGTTGGTGTTGGCCTGGTTCTGGCGTGGGTTGAAAATACTGCCGCGTGAGCGCCATCCGCCGCTATGGCGCAAGATCAGCTTCGTGGCCGGTGTGATAAGCTTCTACATCGTGTTGCAGACCGGGATCGACTATTACGCCCAGCACATGTTCTTCGTGCATCGCTGGGCCCATTTCGTGCTGCACCACGCGGGGGCTTTCGCCATCGCAATGGGGATGGCGGGACCGGTGCTGTACGCCGGAATGCCGGATTTCATCAAGCCGATAGCGACCGCGCGCCCGGTTCGGCGGACGCTGGCCGTGCTGCAGCATCCGGTAATGGCGCCCTTCCTGTTCGTCGGGCTGCTCTATTTCTGGCTGATCCCCCAGATACATACCGTGGTGATGCTGGACGAGCGGCTCTACACCTTCATGAACTGGACCATGGCCATCAACGGCGTGATGTTCTGGTCGCTGGTGCTGGACAGCCGCGCCAAGCCGCCCGCGCGCCTGTCGCACTTGATGCGGGCGTTGATGATCCTGCTGATCGAGCTCCCGCAGATGGTGCTGGGCGCGATCCTGTCGCTGTCGATGCACGACATTTATCCGGTCTACAACATTTGTGGCCGGGTGCTGGACATGACGGCGCTGAATGACCAGCATTATGGCGGCCTGATCATCTGGCTGCCGGGCACACTGACCAGCTTTGCCGCCATGATCGTGGTGCTGGTGACCATGCGCCTGAACGAAGAGAAAGCCGAACGGGAGGCCGCAGAACGTGAAGCGGTGGTTTGAGACTGTTTTTTTTCTGTTCATGACGCTGCCCGCCGCGGCCCAGCCCGCAAGCCTTGTGATCAGTGACGGCTGGTTCCGCAGCCTGCCGGGCAAACTGCCGGCGGCGGGCTATTTCAATGTGCGCAGCACCGGCGGCACGGCCGTGGCCATCACGGGCGCTGACTCGGACGGCTGCGGCATGCTCATGCTGCATAAATCCAGCGACAAGGGTGGCATGAGCAGCATGGGTATGGTCGACCAGGTAACGGTGCCCCCCGGCGGAACGGTGAGGTTCGCGCCGGGCGGCTATCACCTGATGTGCATGAATCCGAAGCTGACCATCGGCAAGAAGATGCCGGTGACCTTCCACCTGTCGGATGGCAGCAGCGTAATCGCGGCCTTCCAGGTCCGCGGCGCCACTGGCAAGTAGCTACGCCTTCTGGGCCTGTGTTCGACATAGCTGGCGTGGCAGGAGCGTCGGGCAGGGGAGCGTAGCGAGCCGTCGCCCGCGCGACCAAAATTATTGCGCTGCCACGTCGGCGTAACTGACGTGGCAGCAGCGTCGGGCAGGGGAGCGTAGCGAGCCGTCGCCCGCGCGACCAAAATTATTGCGCTGCCACGTCGGCGTAACTGACGTGGCAGTGCCCGCCATGCTTCTGGAGATAGCGCTGGTGATAATCCTCGGCCTTCCAGAATTTCGGCGCCGGTTCGATCTGGGTGACGATCGGGGCCTTCCACTTGCCGCTGGCCCGGGCCTCCTCCAGCCGCTCGCGCGCGATATGGGCCTGATCCTCGCCATGGGTGAAGATGACTGATCGATACTGGGTGCCCACATCGGGTCCCTGGCGGTTGTGCTGGGTGGGGTTGTGCATGCGGAAGAACAGGTCGACCAGGCTGGCATAGGAAACCTCGGCCGGGTCGAAGGTGACTTCCACCACCTCGGCATGGCCGGTGCGGTCGCTGCAAACCTGCTTGTAGGTTGGGTGGTCGACGGTGCCGCCGGCATAGCCGCTGACCGCATCCTTGACCCCCGGAACCTGCAGGAAAAAGTCCTCCACACCCCAGAAACACCCTGCGCCGAACAGTGCCTTTTCCATGACCCGATCCTTTCGTGCTGTGGTGCCCATAATACGCGTGGGGCGCGGGGCCGTTACAGACCAGATGGGCGCTGTGCCGCCAAACACAAGCCTGTATAGAGGGCCCATGCCCTTGCCCCATCCCCAGACCCTGTTCGACCGGCTGGCGGCACGCTTCCCCAGCGTGCCCGCGGTGCCGCTGTCGGCGGGTGCCTTTGCCAGCCTGCTGGCGGCGACGGGACTGGTTGCCTTCTACCATCCGCTGCCGGCCGCGCCGGTGCTGCTGGTGGCAATGGTCCTGGACGGGTGGGGGCAGGCGGAAGCGCGCCGCCAGGGCCAGCGGGTCAGTGCCGCCATGCCACTGGGCGTGCTGGTGGTGCCGTTCGGATTTGGACTGGGCGAGCCTTCGCGGGCCTTGGCAGCGATGTTTCTACTGATGGGGTTGTCGGTGTTCACAAGCCAGCGCGCCCTGGCGGGACACCGGGGAATCCAGTGGATGCACTGGCTGGCGGGCGCGGCGCTGGTGATCGCGTGCCTGCTGCCAGATCGCTTTAGTATTATCGCCTATATTGTTGGAATTGCGTGTTTTATGGCGACAGGCTGGGGAGCATCCGGGAAAAGCAGACTGACATGAAAATCATCATTATTGGTGCCGGTGCGGCGGGACTTTCCATTGGCTGGCGGCTTCGTCAGGCGGGTGCCGATGTCACGATTCTGGAGCGAGCCCAGCCCGCCGGCGGCGCTATCTGGGCCTCGGCAGGCATGCTCGCATTGGCTGCGGAGCTGGAAACATCGCCTCCGGTCGAAGTGGAGTTCGCACAATATTCCAATAGCTTGTGGCCGTATTTTGCGACAGAGCTCGAGGAGGCCAGCGGGCAATCCATCGGCTATGCCCGCAGCGGTGCGCTGCTGTTGGGCAGCGATGACGTGGCAATGGCCAGCCGGGCAGCGGCTGATCCCAGCCTGACTTTTCTCACCGCTGATGAGGTTCGCAGCCGCTGGCCAATGTTGACAGGAGAATATCAGGGCGCCCTGTGGGCGCGGAACGAGGCGCATGTCGATAATCGCGCCCTTGGCCGTGCGCTGTCGATCGCGTTCCTTAAGGCAGGCGGCGTGCTCAAGCCGGCAGAGGCGGCCGTCAACATCCTGCG
>JBEHXB010000301.1:0-3646 GCA_048498895.1 Pseudomonadota bacterium | reverse complement strand
GTGCCCTCGCCCAGCGCGGCTGAGGCACGGGCCACCGCCTCGGCGGCGCGCGCCTCGCTATAGCCCAGATGGACCAGCGCCGACACCGCGTCCGCTTCCGGGCCTTTCGGCGCGGCGATGGTCGCGGCAACCGGTTCCTGGCCCATCATCATCGAAGGAACCTTGTCCTTCAGTTCGGTGGCGATGCGCAGCGCCAGCTTGGGTCCCACGCCCGGTGCGCGTGCGATCATCGCCTTGTCGCCCAGGGCCAGCGCGCGCGACAGATCGTGCGGGCTGAGCGTGGAAAGCACCGCCAGCGCAACCCGCGCGCCCACATTCTGCACCGTCTGCAGCAGGCGGAACCATTCGCGTTCCTCGCCGGTGACGAATCCGTAGAGCCGGATGGCATCCTCGCTCACCTTCATCTCGACCATCAGGCTGGCATGGGCGTCCGCGGCCAGCCGCGACAGGGTGGAGGACGGGCAGAACACCAGATAGCCGACGCCGTTCACGTCCAGGATCACATGATCCTCGAAAACGGCATCCACGATTCCGGTCAGCTTGCCGATCATCGCGCGACCACATTCAGCGGCCGCGCCGCCGCCAGATGGGCGTGGGCGATGGCGGCGGCCAGCGCGTCGGCGGCATCGGCCTGCGTGACGCGCGCGGTGGGCAGAAGACGCGCCACCATGAACTGAACCTGCTCCTTGGCGGCATGGCCCGCGCCCACCACGCACTTCTTGATGTGGTTGGGGGCGTATTCGGCGATGTCCAGCCCGGCCTCGGCGCCCGCCAGCAGAGCCACGGCGCGGGCATGGCCCAGCTTCAGCGCCGCCGAGGGATCGCGGGCGACGAACGCCTGTTCCACCGCGATGGCGGCGGGACCGTGTTCGGCGATCACCGCGGAGAGTTCGCGGTGCAGCGCCATCAACCGGAAGGCCAGGCCGAGGGCGGGCCGGGTGGCGATCACGCCATGGGCGACATGGGCCAGGCGGGTGCCGGTGACGTCGATCACCCCCCAGCCCATGGCCGAGAGGCCCGGATCCAGGCCCAGGATGCGAATCGTCCCGCTCATGGGATTTTGTACCCTTTATGTTCGGATATGTCCTATCCGGCGGTCATTGCGCCGGGGCGAATTCCTGCGTCGCCCAGGAAACCATGGATGCGGCGATCTCCCGCTCGCCCATGATCACCTTGCTGGCGCCGAGGGCCAGCAGATGGTCGACCTCGCCGTCGAAATGGGCGCGCGCGACGATGGGCAGGTCGGGGTTGGCGCGGCGCGCCTGCTCCACGATCTGGCCGGCCTCGAACGCCTGGGGGATGGCGACGAAGAGGACGCGCGCGCCCGGCAGGTTTGCCGCCGCCAGCATGTCGGCACGCGCGGCATTGCCCTTTATGTGCTCGATGGCCGTATCGTCCACCTGGCCTTCCTCGATCGCCAGCAGCGGCAAGGTGCCCTTGAGGCCCTCGGCGATCAGGCGGCCCACCCGGCCATAGCCGACCAGAACGGCATGGCCGGAAAGCTGCGTGGGCGGCGGCGCGACGGGACGCGGCTGGACCGGGGCATCAGGACCGGTCCTCGCCCCCTGGCGTCCGGCGAACCAGAACAGCAGCGGGTTGAGAAAGATCGACAGGATCGAGGCGCCCAGGATCATGTCGCGCGCCTCGGCCCGCAATACTCCAAGCCCGATGCCCAGGTCCGCAAGAATGAAGGAGAATTCGCCGATCTGCGCCAGGCAGACCGCGATGGTCAGCGCGCTGGCCCGCGCCACCCCGAACAGCCGGAGCAGCACGAAGGCCGCCACCCCGCCCGCCATCACCAGCACAAAGGCGATGACGAGCCCCAGGGGCGCCTGCAGCATCACGCGCGGATTGAACAGCATGCCGACCGAAACAAAGAACAGCACGGCGAAGGCGTCGCGCAGCGGCAGCGATTCCTCGGCGGCGCGCTGGGACAGCGGCGATCCGGCCAGGATCATGCCGGCGAAGAAAGCGCCCAGCGCCAGGGAGACGCCGAACAGCGCCGCCGCCACGAAGGCCACGCCCAGCGCCACCGACAGCACCGCCAGGCGAAACAGCTCGCGGCTGCCGGTATGGGCGATATAGTGCAGCAGCGCGGGAAACAGCCGCCGGCCCGCCAGCAGCATCAGCGCCGCGAACACCGCCAGCTTGGCCGCCGTCAGGCCCAGGTCGCGCGCCAGCGCCCCCATCTGGATGTCTCCGCCCTTCAGCGCGGCGGCGATGGGCGGCAGCACCACCAGTACCAGCACGGTGAGCAGATCCTGCATCACCAGCCAGCCGATGGCGGTGCGCCCGCGCCGGCTTTCGGTCAGCCGCCGGTCGGTCAAGGCGCGCATCACCACCACGGTGGAGGCCACCGACAGGCACAGGCCGAACACCAGTCCCTGCCCCCAGGGCCAGCCCATCGCCAGCCCGGCCAGCGTGCCCAGCCCCGCGATGACCGCCATCTGAAGGGTCGCGCCCGGAATGACGATGCCTTTGACCGCCCACAGGTCCTCGGCATGGAACTGAAGGCCCACGCCGAACATCAGCAGGATCACGCCGATATCGGCCAGTTGCAGGGTCAGTCCGCCGTCGGCGACGAAACCGGGCGTGAACGGCCCCACCACCACCCCGGCCAGCAGATAGCCCACCAGCGGCGGCAGGCGCAGGCGCTGGGCAACCGTGCCCAATACGAAGGCCAGCCCCAGGCCAATGACGATGGCGGCGATCAGCGGCGTGGAATGATCCATGGCGCCAGTATAGGGACCCGGCGTTTCATTACGCCAGTGTCAGGATGGCATCCTAGCCGCCCAGCTTCGCCACCAGGGCGTCCGACAGTTCATAGTTGCCATAGACGTTCTGGACATCGTCGTGATCGTCCAGCACCTCGATCAGCTTCATCAGCGTCTCGCCGGCATCGTCGGCCACCTGGACGGTGTTCTGCGGCCGCCAGGTGATGGCGGCGCCGGCGGGGGCGCCCAGCTTTGCCTCCAGCGCGTCGCGCACCTGGGCGAAATTCTCGATGCCGGTGATGAATTCGTGGCTGTCCGCGGACGAGATGCATTCGTCGGCACCCGCCTCGAGCGCGGCCTCCAGCATGGCGTCCTCGCTGCCCTTGTCGTGGGGATAGGTGATGACGCCGACATGGTCGAACAGGAAGCTGACCGAACCGGTCTCGCCCATCTGCCCGCCATACTTGCTGAAGGCGGCGCGCACGTCGGCGGAAGTGCGGTTGCGGTTGTCGGTCATCGCCTCCACGATCAAGGCGACGCCGCCGGGGCCGCGGCCCTCATAACGGATCTCGTCGTAATTCTCGCCGGAGCCGCCGACGGCCTTGCTGATGGCGCGCTCGATATTGTCCTTGGGCATGGACTCGGCCTTGGCGGCGATGATGGCGGAGCGCAGGCGGGGGTTATGGGCCGGGTCGGGCAGGCCGGACTTGGCGGCCACGGTGATTTCGCGGCTCAGCTTGGCGAAGAGCTTGGAGCGCTCCTTATCCTGCTTGCCCTTGCGGAACATGATGTTCTTGAACTGACTGTGGCCGGCCATGGGAATTCCCTGCGAAAGCGGCGCCAGATAGCCGGGGCGGAGCCTGATTTTCAAGTCCGGGCGGGTACCGGTCGGCGGGTAGGCTTGTCAGGTGACCTGGGGCGGCGCAGGCTGG
>JBEHXB010000300.1:0-3667 GCA_048498895.1 Pseudomonadota bacterium | reverse complement strand
GCGATTCAAAAGAGCGCGCGAGAAGGGGGCAACCGGGAGCGTCCGCGCTGGCCCATGATCGTGCTGGACACGCCAAAAGGCTGGACCGGCCCGAAGGAAGTGGATGGCAAGCCGGTAGAAGGCACCTGGCGCGCGCACCAGGTGCCGGTGTCGGGGATGGATAATCCCGAACATCTGAAAATTCTGGAGGACTGGCTGCGCAGCTACCGGCCCGACGAGCTGTTCGATGCCGATGGATGCTTCGATCCCGCGCTGGCGGCGCTGGCACCGACCGGCCATCGGCGTCTTGGCATGAACCCCCATGCCAACGGTGGCGAATTGATGGTCCCGCTACATCTGCCGCCGTACCGCGACTACGCTGTGGATGTGGCCGCGCCCGGCGCGCGCAAGGCTGAAGCCACGCGCGAACTTGGAAAGTATCTGCGTGACGTGATGGCGATGAACCGTGGGCAGAAGAATTTCCGCCTTTTCGGTCCGGACGAGACCGCTTCGAACCGGCTGGATGCGGTCTACCAGGTGACGGGAAAGCAATGGATGGCCGAGACCCGGCCTGACGATACCGACCTTTCACAAGATGGAAGAGTGATGGAGGTACTGAGCGAGCATATGTGCCAAGGCTGGCTGGAAGGCTATCTGCTCACTGGCCGCCACGGTGTGTTCTCCTGCTATGAGGCATTTGTCCACATCGTCGACTCGATGGTCAACCAGCATGCCAAGTGGCTGAAGGTCACGCGGCAGATTCCATGGCGTGCGCCGATCGCCTCGTTGAACTATCTGCTGACATCCCATGTCTGGCGCCAGGATCACAATGGCTTCAGCCACCAGGATCCTGGGTTCATCGACCATGTCGCCAACAAGAAGCCGGACGTGGTGCGTATCTATCTGCCGCCGGACGCAAACTGCCTTCTGTCGGTGGCGAGCCACTGCCTGAAGAGCCGCAACTACATCAATGTCATTGTTGCCGGAAAGCAGATGGAATGGCAGTGGTTGGATATGGACGCGGCCCAGCGTCACTGCGCTGATGGCGCGGGGGTATGGAACTGGGCCTCGCACGGCGGCGACGATCCCGATGTGGTGCTCGCGGCGGCGGGCGATGTGCCGACGCTGGAAATGCTGGCGGCAGTGACGCTGCTGCGGCAGCAGGCGCCGGATTTGAAACTGCGCGTGGTCAATGTGGTGGACCTGATGCGGCTGGTGCCGCCGGAGGAGCATCCGCATGGTTTGGACGACAACGATTTTACCCGCCTGTTCACGGCCGACAAGCCGGTGATCTTCGCCTATCACGGCTACCCCACACTGATTCACCGCTTGACCTACAAGCGGCCCAACCATGAAAACTTCCATGTCCATGGCTACAAGGAGGAGGGCACCACCACGACGCCCTTTGACATGGTGGTGTTGAACAATCTGGACCGCTATTCCCTCGCGCTTGATGCAATCCGTCGCGTGCCCCGTCTGAAGGGCAGCATCAGAGCGGTGGAAGACTGGTACTGGACGGCAATGCAGCGGCACAAGCTCTATATCAGCGCCCATGGTGAGGATCTGCCCGAAGTGCGCGACTGGCATTGGACGGCGGACGAACATCACCCCGGCTGACCCCCCTGTGCAGTGCCTGCTTCAGATTTGGCTGCCGGGCCTGTCCAACAGCCGTACAAAATTTTTCCGTCCGTTATTCCGGCGACTTGGCGGCGTTCTTGTGCATCCGCCAATCCACAGGCTCCGGTCCGGGCTTATGCTGGGCTCATGGATGCGGCAACCGAATTTCAGAACCTGCACTGGCCGGGCACGGCATCCACCGCGCATGTTGATAAGGGTGGGGAGCCAAAAAAATGAAAAGACTGAAGCCCGCGGAACGCGGCCGTTTTGCCGCTCTGGACCGCTTGATAGCCGAATGCGAGAAATTGGCCGCCGCGGCCGAGGGCCTGGCCGCCCACGAGATGCGCCAGCGCAGAGGCGAAATCCGCCTCATCGAGATTCCGCGACACCTCGCCCTCTCACTCCCGTGCCCGCTGGGTCGCTGGCCACGGCGCGGGCAATCAAATCTGTTCTCAGTCCAGTGTGCGGCGAAAGCGAAGCACGGCCACCGCGCCCGCCGCCAGGGTGAACAGCACCAGCGGCCACAATTCGGGCCAGATCTCCGCCGCGCCATTGCCCTTCAGCAGGATGCCGCGAACGATGCGCAGGAAATGTGTCGCCGGCAGAATCTCGCCCAGCCAGCGCGCCCAGGCCGGCATGCCCATGAAAGGGAAGGCAAAGCCGGAAAGCATGACAGTGGGCAAGATGAAGAAAAGCGTCATCTGCATGGCCTGAAGCTGGTTCTGCGCCATGGTGGAAAATGTGTAGCCGACGGCCAGGTTGGCGACGATGTAGAGGGTCAGCCCTCCTGCCAAAAGCGTCAGCGAGCCGATCATCGGCACATCGAAGATGAAACGCGCCATCAGCAGGATCAGGCTGCTCTGGATGGCGCCGATCACGATGTTCGGCGTGATCTTGCCGATCATGATCTCCAGCGGCGTCGCCGGCATGGCCAGCAGATTCTCATAGGTTCCACGTTCGCGTTCGCGCGTCAGCGCCAGGCATGTCATCAGCACCATGGTCATCGTCAGAATGACAGCCAGGAGACCGGGCACGATATTGTACTGGGTGTTGGATTCTGGATTGTAGAGAAGATGGGAAACAAGGTTGAACGGCGGCGGCCCCTGAGCGCGTGCTTTCAGCGGACCCACAAGATCGTCGCGCAGCGCCACGGTCGCCAGCGTGTTGAAGGCTGCCAGCGCATAGGACCCGGCCGCGGGATCGGTGGCGTCGGCTTCGATCAGAAGGTCGGGCGTGGCGCCGCGTATGATGTCACGGCTGAAATTGACCGGGATTTCGACCACGAAGATCGCTTGGCCTTCCTGCAGCATGCTGCGCGCAGTGTCCGGGGAATTGGTCTGGGCGACGATCTGGAAATAGCTCGAATTGTTCAGCGCCGCGACGATGGAGCGGGCCAGGGGGCCGGGATCGTCTACCGCTATGACGGTAGGCAGCTCCCTGGGATTCAGGTTGATGGCGAATCCAAATATGCAGAGTTGAAGCAGTGGCACGCCGATGATCATGGCAAGAGTCAGTTTGTCCCGGGCCAGTTGCAGAAATTCCTTGGTCAGGATCGCAAACACCCTGCGCAGCGAGAAATTCATTTCGCTGCCTCCTGCAGGTCGATGAAGACGTCCTCCAGGCTGGTTGTGGTCTCGCTTACGCGGATGCCATCGCGTGCACGGTAGGGCGCAAGCGCCGCTACCAGGCCATCTCGATCATGGCCGCTAACGTGCAGCGCCGCGCCAAAGAAACCGACATAGTCTACGCCCGGCTTGCCTTCCAGTTCGCGCGACAGTTGGCGCACATTGTCCCCCGCGAGCACGAAGGTATGCAGGCCGGATTTCTCCAGCACCTCGGCGACGGAACCGCGCGCCACCAGGCTTCCGTTCAGGATGTAAACAATACGGTCGCAGCGTTCCGCCTCGTCCATGTAATGGGTAGAGACCAGCACGGTCAGGCCGCGGTCGCTCAGAGTGTGAATCTCCTCCCAGAAATCGCGCCGTGCCTTCGGATCGACGCCGGCGGTGGGCTCGTCGAGAAGCAGAAGCCGGGGCTCGTGCAGCATGCAGGCAGCCAGCGCCATGCGCTG
>JBEHXB010000299.1:0-3695 GCA_048498895.1 Pseudomonadota bacterium | reverse complement strand
CAGTGCACCGGAACTGATGTAATCCACGCCTGTCTCCGCAATCGTGCGCACGCTCTCCAGCGTGATATTGCCCGACGCTTCCAGCACTGCCCGGCCCTTCGCCATAACGACGGCTCGCTTCAGATCGTCCAGTTTCATATTGTCCAGCAGGATGACGTTGGCGCCGGCGGCCAGGGATTCTTCCAGCTGCACCAGGCTGTCGACCTCGACTTCGATGCTGACCATATGACCAAGTCCGGCGCGCAGCCGTTCAAGCGCCTGAGCGATGCCACCTGCGGCCGCAATATGGTTGTCCTTGACCATTGCGGCATCATCCAGACCGAAACGGTGATTGAAACCGCCGCCGCAGCGCACGGCATATTTCTGCAGCAGGCGCAGGCCGGGCAGTGTCTTGCGGGTACAGACGATGCGCGCTGAGGTACCTTCCACCGCCTTGACCAGCGCGGAAGTGGCCGTTGCGGTACCCGACAATGGGCCCAGGAAGTTCAGCGCAACCCGCTCGGCGGTCAGGATATTGCGGGCGCCGCCGCTGATGGTGGCCAGTACGTCGCCGGGCGCGGCATCGGCGCCGTCCGGTACCGAAACAGCGAAGGCAAGCTGCGGATCGACCAGCCGGAACGCGATCTCGGCGGCTATAAGGCCGGCGATGCGGCCAGGCTTTCTCGCCACCAGCCGCGCGGTTGCGGTTGCATCTTGGGCAACGGTGAGCTGACTGGTGATATCGCCGGCCCGGCCCAGATCCTCCTCCAGTGCCGCGCGGACCTGCGGCTCGACCAGCAGCGCGGGCGGCGGCCGGGTAAAGGCGAGGGCGCTGTTCATTTGCGCGCGTGCTGCGCGGATGCCGCGCCCTTAACGGCGGCGATGCGATCGGCATCGGCCAGTGTCATGAAAGTGCGCTGCGCCACCGGCGCGGCGGCCGGATAGTCGCTGCGCCAGTGACCCCCGCGGGATTCGGTGCGCGCCAAGGCGGCCGCCGTCACTAGCTTGGCGGCTGCCACCATGTTCTGCAGCGTCGGCTCGCCGGCGGCGCGTTCCAGATGTGCGATCGTTGCCAGTGCCGCGCGCAGTTCTTCTGCGTTCCGTTCCAGCGCCACATTGCTGCTCATGGCGCTGCGCAGGACGTGCGGGGGCGCCGGACTGGCGAAGCGGGCCGGCGCTGGCGGGTTGCCGCGCATCGCGCCGTCCACCAAAGCGCCGCGCACGTCATCCGCCACGCGGGCACCGAACACCAAGCCCTCCAGCAGGGAATTGGATGCCAGGCGGTTGGCGCCATGCAGGCCGGTGGCGGCACATTCGCCCACCACCCACAAGCCGGGCAGGGAGGCGCGGCCGTGCGCGTCGGCGGCGATGCCGCCCATGTGATAGTGCGCGGCCGGCGCTACCGGAATGGGCTGGGTGGCCGGATCGATTCCGGCCGCTGCACAGGCAGCGAACACGGTGGGAAAGCGGCGCGAAAATTTCGCACCGATTGCCGCCTGGCAATCCAGAAAGACCTGCTGGCCGGAAACGATCTGGCGATGGATGGCGCGCGCCACGACATCACGCGGCGCCAGCTCCGCATCCGCATGCACCGCGGTCATGAACCGTTCGCCGCGCGTATTGACAAGCACCGCGCCTTCACCGCGCAGCGCCTCGGTCGCCAGCGGGGCGGGATCGCGTCCCACGGCGATGGCGGTTGGATGGAACTGAACGAATTCCGGATCGGCGATCAGTGCGCCGGCGCGCGCTGCCATGCCCAGGCCCTCGCCGCGGGCCTCGGGCGGATTTGTGGTGACGGCATACAGCGCGCCCAGGCCGCCGGTGGCGAGCACGATGGCCCGTCCCCTGAACAGCACCAGCCGCGCGTCGTGGCCGATTCCCGAACGGGCGAAAATGCCGGTGACGCGGCCGTCTTCCATCGCCAGCTCGATGGCATGAAAGCCTTCCAGCAGGGTGATGCTACCGGTTTCCTGGGCGCGCGCCGCCAGGGTGGCGGAAATGGCCGCCCCAGCGCCATCGCCCTTCACATGCACGATACGAGGCATGGCGTGGGCAGCCTCGCGGCCCAGCGCCAGGCTGCCGTCGGTCTTGCGGTCGAAGGGCGTGCCCAATGCCAGAAGGTCGTGAATCCGGTCGGGCGCCTCGCGCGTCACCATTTCGACGATTGCCCGGTCGCACAAGCCCGCGCCTGCCACCAGCGTGTCATGGGCGTGGCTTTCCCAGCGATCGTCTTCGCCCATGGCAGCGGCAATCCCACCCTGCGCCCACGCGCTGGAACCGGACACGCCCGGCCGCGTCCCCGCCAGCACGATGGAGGGCATCGGCGCGAGCTTGAGCGCGGTAAAAAGGCCCGCGATCCCCGCGCCCAGAATCAGCGCGCCATCGGTCTCGACGATATTGTCCATGTGAGGGCGCATCCGATCAGGCCCTGACGGCCAGCATCCGGTCGATGGGCGCTTTCGCTCGTGCAGCGATTGCCCGATCGACCTCGACTTCATGGGTCATGGTCTGCAGGCTGGCGAGAATGCCGGCCAGCGTGATCCGCTTCATATGCGGGCACAGGTTGCAGGGACGGATGAATTCGGTGCCGGGATTTTCCGCTGCCACATTGTCGCTCATGGAACATTCGGTGACCAGCACCACGCGCTGCGGCTTGTGGCTGCCAACATAGCCGATCATCGCAGCGGTAGAGCCGGCGAAATCCGCCTCGGCCACCACCTCGGGCGGGCATTCCGGATGGGCCAGCACCACGATGCCGGGATGGCCGGCGCGATAGTCGCGGATATCCTGGGCGGTGAAACGTTCATGGACCTCGCAGGCGCCTTCCCAGGTGATGACCTTCACCCCGGTCTGCGCCGCCACGTTGCGGGCCAGATATTTGTCCGGGATCATGATGACGGTGTCGCTGCCGAAATCGCGGGCTATGGCTTCCACAACTTTCACCGCATTGCCGCTGGTACAGCAGATGTCGCTTTCGGCTTTCACGTCGGCGGAGGTGTTCACGTAGCTTACCACCGGCAGGCCGGGATATTGCTGCTTCAAGAGCCGCACATCGGCACCCGTGATCGAGGAGGCAAGAGAGCATCCTGCCTCCATGCTGGGGATAAGCACGGTCTTGTCCGGCGACAGGATCTTGGACGTCTCGGCCATGAAATGGACGCCTGCCTGCACGATCACCTTTGCGTCTGTGCGGGCGGCCTCATGCGCCAAAGCCAGGCTGTCGCCGACGAAATCGCCAACGCAATGGAAAATCTCGGGCGTCATGTAATTGTGTGCCAGGATGACCGCGTTCCTTTCGCGCTTCAGCCTGTTTATCTCGGCGATTACCGGGGCATAGGCATGCCACTCGGCGCGCGGGATCAGTTTCGCCACTTTGGGATAGAGATCATCGGTGACGCGGGCGACCGCGTCCGTATAGGCGAGCTCAACACCCATTGGTGACCTCCATGCCATAGAATAATACTCACTTGGAGTATATATCTAGGGCAAAAAACCCGGCCTTCAAGGAGCCGGTTCACGAGTAATGCTACACCGGAGCATTAAGCGGTCAAGAGTCGCGAAGGCGCGGGTCAGCCATGCGTTGCGGTTTTATGTCATTTCGACGCGGTATTCCCGAGATTCGACTGGGTTTTGGCGGCTGTTTATCCGATCCGGGTGCGCCGCACGCCCAGCCGCACCCCTGGCGCCGGCCGTTCGCGCAAGACTTCGCGGCGGAA
>JBEHXB010000298.1:0-3731 GCA_048498895.1 Pseudomonadota bacterium | reverse complement strand
GCGGTCGAGCGCGTGCAGGACGAGATGCGCCTGCGCGTCCAGCGCCTGGGCGATCCGATCCTGCGCGAGCGCGCCCACGACCTGGACGATCTGGCCCGCCGCCTGCTGCGCCATCTGACCGGCGAGGACGTCGCCAACCGCAGCCTTCCCGAGGGCGCGGTGCTGGTGGCGCGCGGCATGGGTCCGGCGGAACTGCTCGATTATGCCCGCGACAAGCTGGTGGGGCTCGTGCTGGAAGAAGCCGCCGTCACCAGCCATGTCGCCATTGTGGCGCGCTCCATGGGCCTGCCATTGGTGTCTTCGCTCGAGGGCATCGCCGACAGCGCCCGGGCCGGCGACGCGATTGCCGTCGATGGCGAGTCCGGCGAGGTGCACCTGCGACCCGCCGGCGAGATCGTTCAGGCCTTCGAGGCCAAACGGGCCTTGCGCGCCCAGGCCCAGGCCCGCTTCGCGGCGGTGCGCGACCTTCCGGCCGTCACGCGCGATGGCGTCGCCATCCGCCTGATGATGAATGCCGGCCTGGAATTCGACATGCCCCAGCTGGTCCTGTCGGGCGCGGACGGTATCGGTCTTTTCCGTACCGAACTGCAATTCATGATCGGCGAGACCATGCCCCGCCTGGCCGACCAGGTGAAATTCTACAAGTCGATCCTGGACGCGGCGGGCGACAAGCCGGTGGTGTTCAGGACCCTGGACCTGGGGGGCGACAAGGTCCTGCCCTATGCCCGCTGGGAGCGGGAGGAAAACCCCGCCCTGGGCTGGCGCGCCATCCGCATCGCCCTCGATCGGCCGGCATTGCTGCGCTACCAGGTACGCGCGCTGTTGATGGCATCGGTCGGCCGCACCCTGCGCATCCTGCTGCCCATGGTCAGCGACGTGGACGAATTCAACCGCGCGCGGGCCCTGATCGACCGCGAAATCGAACGGTTTCGCCTGCTGGGCCAGGCCCGCCCGACCCAGGTGCTGGTAGGCGCGATGCTTGAAGTGCCGGCATTGGCCTTCATGCTGCCCCAGCTGATGCGGAGCGCCGACTTCGTGTCCATCGGCTCCAACGACCTGCTCAGCCTGGCTTTCGCGGTAGACCGCACCAACCCGCGGGTTTCCAGGCGCTACGACAACCTCAACCCCGCCTCGCTGACCCTGATCCGCCTGATCGTGCAGAGCGCGGCCGAGAATTCCGGCGACCTGTCGCTGTGCGGGGAGATGGCAGGGCGGCCCCTCGATGCCATGGCCCTTCTGGGGCTGGGAATCCGGACCCTGTCGATGCAGCCGGGCCAGATCGGCCCCATCAAGATGATGATCCGCAGCATGCGCCTGGGAGAGGTCTCGGCCTTCGTCGACAGGCTGTGCGGGCGGACCGACCACTCCCTCCGGACCCGCCTTTCGGCCTTCGCGGCAGAGCGCGGTATTGTCCTTAAATAGGAAAATGCCCGGAAATCCGCTTTTTTGCAGTGCAACAGTTGTGAGAGGGTGTTGCAATCGGATAGGATTGGCGTGACAGAAGGTTAGCCGCGCCGTGGGGGGTGGCAGCGGCGTCCCGCGGCATTATGTCCTCGACGAAGCAAAATGACCAACGCGACGCAGATTGCCATGGAAAATGACGGCGGCCCCGAGAATCCGAAAGCTCGCCGGCGCATACATTTGCGCGAAATTTCGGGGGAGGCGGACTCCCCGCTCGATTCCGTGGGCCAGGACCTGCGCGCTGCCCGGCTGCGCCGCGGCGACGAGATTGCCGCTGTCTCCCGCGCCCTGAAAATCCGCAAGGACCACCTTGAGGCGCTGGAGGAAGACCGGGTGGAAGACCTGCCGGGCCGCACCTATGCGCTGGGGTTCGTGCGCTCCTATGCCCAGTATCTGGGCCTGGACGCGAACGAACTGGCCGAACGCTACAAGCACGACATGACCGGGCGCAGCGACGATTCCATGCAGCCTGCGGCCCCGATCCACCAGGACGACCGGCGCCTGCCGCAAGGGTGGATAATCGTCGGAGTCATTCTGGCGCTGCTGCTGGGCTATGGCGCCTGGCACCTGTTGTCCGGCCGCGGCGACAGCGGCCAGGCCGTACCGCCCGCCCCGACGCTCGGTGTGAGCAAGCCTGCGCCTTCAAAGTCCATCGTGGTGCCGATAACAAACACCTCGCCGTCCTCGGCGCAGACTTCGGACCAGGGCGAATCGCCGGCATCCCTTGAAGCCATGCCCGCGCCGGCCGCCGGGCCCCAGACGCCCGCCACCCATATCGCAAGCCCCATACCGGCCCAACCCCAGGTGGATACCGGAGCCGGATTGGCGAATGCCTCCGCCGACGGCCCGGCCGTCCCGCCCCCTGAAGGCCAGGTCTATGGCCAGCAGAACGTCAATCCCCGGGTGGTGCTGCGTGCCTATGGGCCGACCCGCATAACCGTGCGCGGCCCGGACAACACGCTCTACATCAACCGCGACCTCAAGGCCGGCGACGTCTATCGCGTGCCCAACCTGACGGGGTTGAGCCTGGCCGTTGCCGATGCCGGACAACTCGAAGTGGACCTCGACGGTCAGCCGCTCGGCCGTGCCGGGCGGCCTGCCCAGGTTCTGGGACAGGTGTCGCTCGAGCCCCAGTCGTTGATGGACCGTTTCAACAGGCAATAAGGAATTCGTATGAGCGTTCGTGCCTATCGCGACATCCAGCGCCGCGCCTCGCGCCAGATTATGGTGGGCAAGGTGCCCGTCGGCGGTGATGCCCCCATCACCGTCCAGACCATGACCAACACCATCACCGGCGATGCCAAGGCGACCATCGACCAGATCCGCGGCATAGAGGATGCGGGGGCCGACATCGTGCGCGTCTCCTGCCCCGACGAGGATGCCACAAGGGCCATGAAGGCCATCACCCGCGCCGCGCGCATCCCGGTCGTGGCCGACATCCACTTCCACTACAAGCGCGCGATCGAGGCGGCAGTGAACGGCGCCGCCTGCCTGCGCATCAATCCCGGCAATATCGGCTCGCCCGCCCGCGTCAAGGAAGTGGTGCAGGCGGCCAAGGACCATGGCTGTTCCATGCGCATCGGCGTCAACGCCGGATCGCTGGAGCCGGACCTCCTGGAAAAATACGGCGAGCCGTGCCCGGAGGCGATGGTCGAGAGCGCGCTGAACCATGCACGCATCCTCGATGACCTGGATTTTCGCGAATACAAGATTTCGGTGAAGGCGTCCGATCCCTTCCTGGCGGTCGCCGCCTATCAGGCGCTGGCCGACGCCATCGACTGCCCGCTGCATGTCGGCATCACCGAGGCGGGCGGCATGATCTCGGGCACCGTCAAATCCTCCATCGGCATGGGCATGCTGCTGTGGAGCGGCATCGGCGATACCATCCGCGTGTCGCTGTCGGCCGATCCGGTCGAGGAAGTGCGCGTCGGCTTCGACATCCTCAAGTCGCTGAACCTGCGCCATCGCGGCGTGAACATCGTCTCCTGCCCGTCCTGCGCGCGCCAGGGCTTCAACGTGATCGACACGGTGAAGGTGCTGGAAGACCGCCTCAAGCACATCTCCACCCCGATGTCGCTGTCGATCATCGGCTGCGTGGTCAACGGCCCGGGCGAGGCACGCGAGACCGATCTGGGCTTCACCGGCGGCGGCGCCGGCAAGGGCCACGGCCAGATCTACCTCAACGGCAAGCCGAGCTACCGGCTGGAGAACACCGACCTGGTCGAGCACATCGTCCAGCTCTGCGAGAAGAAGGCCGCCGAGATCGAGGC
>JBEHXB010000297.1:0-3734 GCA_048498895.1 Pseudomonadota bacterium | reverse complement strand
GCGTGAAGTAGTAAGGCGCGCTGGGCTTGAGCGAGGCGCAATCGGAATAAACAGCGCGCCCGGCTCCCGCCGGGCGCGTTTTTCTTTGCCCTAGCGCCGCCGCTCCAGGCTGGCGAATTCCTCGTCGCTCAACACAATGGCGGAGGCGGCGACGTTTTCCTCCAGATGCGCGACCTTCGACGTGCCGGGTATGGGCAACATGACCGGCGAACGCCTCAGCAGCCACGCCAGCGCGACCTGCCCCGCCGTGGCGCCCCTGGATTTCGCCAGGCGATCCAGCGCGCCGCCGGCCCGCGCAAGGCTGCCGTCGCCCAGCGGATAATATGGAATGAAGCCGATGCCATTGGCGGTGCAATGATCGACCACGTCATCACTGCCGCGGTCCATCAGATTATAGGCGTTCTGCACCGTGGCGACGGGAAAGACCTTCGATGCAGCCTTGATCTCCTCTACCGAGACCTCCGACAACCCCGCATGACGGATCACCCCTTCGTCCAGGAGCTGCCTGATGGCGCCAAACTGCTCATCACGCGGCACGCGGCCATCGATGCGATGCAGCTGCCACAGCCCAATCTGGTCCACACGCAGCTTGTCACGGCTTTTACGGGCTGCATCGATCAGGTGCTCTGGCCGGCAATTGACCTGCCACATATGCGGGCCGGAGCGTATGAACCCCGCCTTGGTGGCCACCAGCAGTCCGTCATAGGGATACAATGCCTCCCGGATCAACTTTTCGGAGACGTCAGGACCGTAGGAATCGGCCGTATCGATGAAATTCACGCCCAGTTCAGGCAGCCGCCGCAGGACCCTCAGCGCTTCGACCTTGTCGCGCGGGGGACCCCACACGCCATAGCCCGTGATCTGCATGGCGCCGAAGCCCATGCGATAGATCGCGATCTCGTTACCGATCGCGAAGGTGCCGGAGCGGACGATGGAACTGGTCACTTTCGACATCATGGTATTTGGACTCTTCGGGCAGGACCCTCGGCTGCGATACCTGCAAGGTGCGCGGCGTGTGGCCGCTGATTTCCGTTCCGGCCTCATGGGAGAAGCGTCGATTCCAGATGGTGGCGGTCAGCGAGATCGCGGCCACGGTCCAGAAGGCGACAGTAAAATCGCCCAGCGCGGGGTGCGCATGGCCGCGCAGTACCATCGCCCCCTCCAGCGCCGCTGCGCCGGCGCAGATGCCGACCGACAACATCAGCTGCTGAAAGGTAGTGTAGAAGCTGGTGGCCGTTCCCATTCGCTCGGAAGATATCTCGTCATAGGCGATGGTATTGTAGCCGGTGAACTGGATTGACATGAAAAAGCCACTCAGCACCATCATTGCGAACATCAGTGATAGCGGCCAGCCTGGCCGGAACAGTCCGCAGATTGCATAGCCGGCGCTGGCGAAGAAACCATTGACCATCAGCGTGTCGCGAAAACCGAAGCGGCGCAGGATGGGCGGCGCCACGGGCTTGGCGGCGATCGAGCCGATGGCCGTGGCCAGGGTCATCATTCCGGACTGAGCAGCAGTGAAACCGAAGCCCAACTGCATCATCAGGGGTAGCAGGAATGGGTGTGCCCCCTGGGTTATGCGCGTGATGGCGCCGGCGATCACGGAAGTCCCATAGGTCGGGATTTTCATCAACGAAATGTCCAGGATCGGATTGCGGGCGCGCCGGGCATGGAAGACATAGGCCACTCCGGCCAGCCCGCCGACGACCAGGAGCACCAGCGCTGCTTTCAGCGCCCCGTGATGGCTGGTCAGTTCGAAGCCGAACAGCAAAAGCCCCAGCGACAAGGCTGTCAGCAGCACACCCGGAAGATCGAACTCCTGAGGCCCCTCGGCACGGGTATCTGCGATATAGCGGTTGACCAGCATCACGCCCAGAATGCCGATGGGCACATTGATGTAGAAGATCCAGCGCCAATCCAAATAGGTGACGATGAAGCCGCCCAAAGGGGGACCCAAGATCGGGCCCACGACGGCTGGAATCAAAACCCAGGAGGTCGCCTGGATCAGGTCGCGCTTCTCCACGCTGCGCATCAGCACCAGCCGGCCAACGGGCAGCATCAACGCCCCACCGATCCCCTGAAAGAAGCGCGCCGCCACCAGGAAGGGAACGCTAGGAGCCTGTCCGCAGAGGATGGAGCCCAGGGTAAAAATGATGATGGCATTGCGGAACACGGTACGAGCGCCGAATCGGTCGGCAATTCGGCCGGAGACAGGAATAAAAATCGCCAGACTGATCAGATAGGAGGTCAGCGCGACGGACAGGCTAGGCGCGATTACACCCAGTTCGCGTGCCATACTGGGCAACGCCGTGGCCAAGACCGTGCCGTCCAGCTGCTCCATGAACATGGCGGCGCCGACAATCAGGGCGATGGTCCGGAAGTGCGGACGGGGAGCACCGGGCTGGGACATTTGCATCATTGAGCTTGCGTGTCCCGTTTAGGCTGGGGCGATCTGGTGTGCAAGCGCGGGGCAGCCATGACGCAAAAAGCAGCGGACCCCGGCATTGCCGGGGCCCGCCATTCGCACCTTGGGCCTCTTCGAATCAGTAGCCGCTATAATAGCCGCCGCGATATTGGAGAGGCGGCGGAGGACCATAGTCAGAGTAGTAGCCGCCGCGATACGGAGGGGGCGGCGGAGGGCCATAATCGTAGTAACGGTCATTGTTCTGCGAGGCGATCGCCGCCAGCGCAAAAAGACCCAGACCCAAGCCCAAGGCGACGCCGGCGCCATTATCGTGATGTCCGCGCCAACTGTGGTGGTTGTAGCTGTAGTTGGAGCCGCGATCATAGTGCCTGTCGCCTGACCACGTCCGGGCCGAAGCGGCGGTGGCACCAAGCAGCGACAAAGCGAGCGTAGCGCAAACCAGACGTTTTAACATGGCGTTGCTCCTTTCTGTGCGCCGGATATCCGGCACGGGTCGGTGCCTCAGCACCGTCGAGCATCACCCTGACAGACCGGCGATGAACTCCATCTGAACGATCTGTTTCTCCGCCGTATAGGTTTCCAGCCATGGAACTGTAGGAACCAGAACGAAAAAAGGGCCCTCGTTTCCGAGGGCCCCTATTTTCAAGCATCCCGGTGATCAATTGTTGATGCGAATACCAACCTGATAGAAGCGGCCAATCACGTCATACAACGTGTTGTTCACTTCGTTGTTGCCGGTGTTCGGCGGGGTGGTGTTGAACGCGTTGTTGACCTTCACGTAGAGCTGGGTCGTGTCTGTCCAGTTGTAGGTGGCGCCGATGTCCATATAGAGGACAGCCGGCACATACTGGTAGTTGACCGTGTGCACCTGGTTCGTGTCGGTCGGGCAACCGCTGGTACAGACGATCGTCCTGTTGCCTGGGCTGCTGATGCCCTTGTCCAGCCACTTGCCGAACATCACGCCATCGGCGAACCAGCGTTCCGTCAGGGTCAGGCCCAGCGTGTCGCCCTGCCAGCTCTGCTGGCCGGTAACCTTCCAGGTCAGCACGTTGCCGGTGGTACCGCTGTAGGTATCGCTGTTGAAGCCGCCACCCAGTACGCCCGCGTTCTCCGAGGCAAACTGGCCAGCCTGAAGCGGGTCTGAGATGAACTTCATGGTGTGGTTGGCCAACAGCCGAACAACCCAGTCGCCGGGCACATCCCAGTCCTGCAGGTCGAACTGATAGCTGGCTTCCACGTCGAAACCATCCGTCAGCAGACCCGCCGAGTTGGTTGAAGATCTGCATGACCTGTTCCTGGTAGACCATGA
>JBEHXB010000296.1:0-3769 GCA_048498895.1 Pseudomonadota bacterium | reverse complement strand
GGTTGCGGATGCGGCCTTCCTTGATAAACACAGCGGTCGCCGACTCTTATTTCGAGTGTGCGGCCAGGCGGCAACAGCGCCGCCGCCCGTCGCAGAACAGCCTCGACGCTCGCGGCGCGGTATTTCATCACCATGCTGTGATGCTGCTCTGCATCCAGAACAACCTGATACTCTTCCACGGCACCCTCGTTTTCTTAAGACTTTGTAAAGAGGCGCTGGCTGGCCGGCGTTGATCGGGATCAAGGCGAACGCCAATCTGTCCAATCATCAGGTCTGCGCGCGTTGCCGCGTTCCGTCATGGCAGCGGGCGGCGGCTGCAACCTGGGTGCGCCAAGGTTCCGCGCTGCCGCGCCGCGAAGAAACACTCAGCGTTGCCAGAGGATCAGCGGCAGCTCGCCAGGCAGCAGTGCGTCCGGGTGCCATGGCACCACGCGGACGGTGAAATCCTCAGGGGGACGGGTGGTCGCAAGCACGAGAGTGTAGAGATAACCGTTGGTTGTGCCCGCAATGGCATCGCCGCGCATGAAGTCCAGCACCTGCATCGGCTGGCCGCCACCGGCATCGGCGAACAATTCCACCCGCACAGCGTCGGGTGGTAGGGCGCCCAGCAGCACCGGCACCGACACCTGCCAGCACGCGGCTCGGCGTTCGAAGCTGGGCGGGCCGATGTGCAGATTTTGCCAATTGCGTTCCAGCTCATCGGCCCATGTGCGCAATGCACGGGCGGTGTCATATCCTCTGCCGGTCCGCTCCCTCAGGTGCTTCAGCAGCGGCAGATAGACGGTTTCCACATATTCGCGCAGCATGCGCGTGCTGCTGAAGACGGGCGTCAGGGCTGCCATGCTTGCCCGGATGCGTGCCAGCCAGCGCCGCGGTATTCCGGCGGCGTCGCGGTCATAGAACTCCGGTATCACCTGGAATTGCAGGACGTCATACAGGCTTTCGGCGTCGCGGGCGTCCGCCGAAGTGGAACTGGCGGCGTCGCCGATCGCCCATCCGATCTGCGGCGTGAAGATTTCGTCCCACCAGCCGTCGCGCACCGAGCAGTTGAGCCCGCCATTGACCAGAACTTTCATGCCGCTGGTACCGCACGCTTCCCAGGGCCGCCGCGGCGTATTGATCCAGACATCAACGCCCTGGACCAGTTCCTGCGCCAGGGCGAGATCGTAATCCTCCAGAAAAATCACCCGGCGGCGAAAGCGGGGCTGGCGCGCCAGTTCAATCCATTCGGTGATCATGCGCTTGCCCTCCAGGTCCGCCGGATAGGCCTTGCCTGCCACGACGATCTGCACCGGGCGGCTCTGGTCGCCCAGGATGGCGCCCAGGCGCGCCAGGTCGTGCAGCAACAGGTTGGGGCGCTTGTAATCGGTAAAGCGGCGGGCAAAACCCAGTGTGAGGATGTTGGGATCAAGTGCAGCGCCCGCGCCTGCAACAGTCCTGGAATCCCAGCCCTGGCCGCGCAACTGATCGGCCAGGGCCCGGCGCGCTTTCTGCACCAGGTTCCGGCGCGCTTCGCCACGCATCGCCCAAAGCGCCTGGTCGGACAGGCTGCTGATCAGCTGGCTCATGTCGGCGGGGGGATTGCGCCAGCGCTCCTTGCCGCAGGCGTCGGTCCACAGCGCATCGGCCGCCACCGAATCCCAGCTGGGAATGTGCACGCCATTGGTGACGTGGCCGATGGGCACCTCGGCCCTGGGCCAGCGAGGAAACAGCGGCTGGAAGATGGCGCGGCTGACATGGCCGTGCAGCCGGCTGACCCCCAGCGTCCTGCCCGCACCGCGCTGGGCGAGATAGGCCATGTTGAAGGTTTCGCGGTCGCCATTGGTCTGACCAAGCGCCAGCAGGTCGGCCTGCCTCACAGTCGGGTCGCCGACCTCGCATTCCATGCAGAACAGGTATTTGCCCAGCATTGCGGCCGGGAAGCGGTCAAAGGCGGCCGCAACCGGGGTGTGGGTGGTAAAGACGTTGCCGGGGCGCGTCGCCCACAACGCCTGCCAGAAGTTGAGCTTTGCCTTCACGGCAAGGCAGCGCGCGCGCTCGATGACGGCGAAGGCCGCATGGCCTTCGTTGATGTGGCAAATCTCGGTTCCTGGATGCAGGGCTTCGACGGTCCGCCAGCCGCCGACGCCCAGCACGATCTCCTGCATCAGCCGGGTCTCGGCATCCTGTGTGTAAAGCTTTGCGGTGATGCCCCGATCGGCAGGGCTGTTGAGCGGATCGTTGGTTTCGAGAAGATAGAGCTTCGCCCGGCCAACCGCCGCCTGCCAGACGCGCACCAGAACGGTGCGGCCAGGCAGCGCCAAAGGGATCTTCAGCCATCCCGTGTCCGGCATGATCACGCGTTCGAGCGGCATCGCGCCGGGCTCATTATAGGGATAGAGCTCATGCTGGACGCCGGCGCCATCCAGCACCTGGCGAAAATAGCCTTCCTGATAAAGAAGACCGATCCCGAACACCGGCAGGCCCAGATCGCTGGCGGTTTTCAGATAATCGCCGGCCAGCACGCCCAGGCCGCCCGCATAAAGCGGAAGGGCGGCGCTGAGCCCGAATTCCATGCTGAAATATGCGATGCCATCCAGCGCGGCGCCGTGCGTGGCGCCAAACCAGTTGCTGCGCTCCAGATAGGCCCGTCCGGCGCTTTCCAGTTCTGCCAGCCGGTCGCGGAAGCTCTTGTCTGCTGCGAGCGTCTTCAGCCGCTGCGTGGAGACGTTCTGCAACACGCTCCAGGGATTGGCGGTGCGCCGCCACAGATCGGCGTCCAGCTCCTCCCACAGCCAATCGGACTCATGGCTCCAGGTCCAGCGCAGGTCCAGGGCCAGGGCACGGAGCGCGGACAGTCCGGCGGGAATTTCCGGCAGGTCGGTCATCTGATGGCGTTCGCGATTGCCGGCCGACAATAGGGGACCTTGCCGTTACCTCCCTTGATCAATCTCAACCATGCAGGTGAGGCACCGCCCGGCCGTGGCTCGGATGAAAGCGATTGGCCGGCTGTGGCAATCAGCGCAGATGCATGGCATGCCGCGGCGCGGGCGTGCAGGCTTCCAGCAGAGAGCTCACTTCGGCGTCGGAGACGTGCTCGAAATTCTCGTAATAACTGCCGACGTTCCTGAACGGCGCCGGCATCTGCAGGCACACGATGCGGTCGGCCTTACCGTGAAAATTCTCCATCGTGCCCGGCGGCGCCACCGGCACCGCCATGACCAGCAGACCGGGCCGCCTCTGGCGCGCGGCCTGCAACGCGGCCCGCATGGTGCTGCCGGTCGCCACGCCGTCGTCCACCAGGATCACGGTCTTTCCCGCCAGACGTTCGGGCTGACGGCGCGCCTGGTAGAGCTGCCTGCGGCGTTCAAGCTGCGACAGGGCATCGGCGCACAATTTTTTGAACTGCTTTTCGCGGATGCCGGTTATCGAGATCATTTCGTCGTCGCGGACGATGGTGGGCGGGCTGCCATCCACCACCGCGCCAATCGTCAATTCGGGTTGGCGCGGCGCGGCGACCGTGCCCACCAGCATCAGGTCGAGAGGCACATCCAGCGCTGTGGCGACCTCGGCTGCCACCGGTATCCCGCCGCGCGGCAATGCCAGCACCACGCAATCCTGGCCTCTGAACGGGGCGAGCGCATCGGCCAGTTGCTGACCGGCGTCATGGCGATCTTGGAACAGCATCGGCTCGGCCCTTCCTTTCAGTGAAGGCGCATTACGCCACGATTGGAAACATGCCTGCAGCCTGCCTCATCCTGTACCAACGGACTTTGAGCCCGCGCAAAAA
>JBEHXB010000295.1:0-3791 GCA_048498895.1 Pseudomonadota bacterium | reverse complement strand
CCTACACCGATCCGCGCCAGCGCCAGCTGTTCAAGAACATCATTTACATCGGCGCCCTGGCCCAGCTTCTGGGCATCGACCTGGCGGTGCTGGAGCAGCTGATAGGCGAGCAGTACAAGGGCAAGGATGCCCTGATCCCGCCCAACCGGAAAGCGCTGCACATGGGCTTCGACCATGCCCGCGACCAGCTCTCCGGCCGTTGCGGGCTCAAGATCCGAAAGGCCGACGCCGTCGGCGACCGCATTTTCGTCAGCGGCAACAACGCGGCCGGGCTGGGCTGTGTTTATGGCGGCGCCACCGTCGGCGCCTGGTACCCGATCACGCCGTCGACCTCCGTGGCCGAGGCATTCTCCAGATACTGCCGAAAATACCGCGTCGGCGAAGACGGCCGCAACAGGTTCGCTGTCGTGCAGTCCGAAGACGAGATATCAGCCATCGGCACGGTGATCGGCGCGGGCTGGAACGGCGCGCGTGCATTCACCGCGACTTCCGGCCCCGGCATTTCCCTGATGCAGGAGTTCCTGGGCCTCGCCTATTTTGCGGAAATTCCCGCCGTCATCATCGACGTGCAACGCGGCGGGCCGTCCACGGGCATGCCCACCCGCACCCAGCAGGCCGATCTCATGATCTGCGCCTATGCTTCTCACGGCGACACCAAGCATGTGCTGCTGCTGCCGGAAGATCCCAGGGAGATGTTCGAGTTCTGCGCCCTCTCCTTCGATCTCGCCGAGCGGCTGCAAACCCCGGTGTTCGTGCTGGAGGATCTGGACATCGGCATGAATGAGTGGCTCTGCGAGCCGTTCTCCTGGGACGACAGCCGTACCTATGACCGCGGCAAGGTCATGACTGCCGGGGAGCTCGATGCAGGAAAGACCTTCGGCCGCTATCTGGATGTGGACGGAGACGCAATACCGTGGCGGACGCTTCCTGGCACCCATCCGACCAGGGGCGCCTTCTTCACCCGGGGCACAAGCCGCGACCGTTTCGCCAAATACAGTGAGGAAGGCGCCGTCTACCAGGACAATATGCAAAGACTGCTGCGCAAGTTCGAGACAGCCAAATCCCTGGTTCCCGCCCCGATTGTCCGCAGCGCCACCCGCGAGACGGATCGCGGCGTCATCTATTTCGGCTCGACCACGCCCTCCGTGAAGGAGGCGCTGGCCGCGCTGGAAGCGGAAGGCATCCACCTCGACACCATGCGCCTGCGAGCATTTCCCTTCAGCGACGCGGTCGTTGACTTCATCAACGCCCACGACCAGATATTCCTGATCGAGCAGAATCGCGACGCCCAGATGCGCTCGCTTCTGGTCCATGAATGCGGCATCGACCCGGCCCGCTTCATATCGATCCTGCATTACGACGGCACGCCAATCACGGCGCGGTTCATCATCGCCGCCATCACCGAACATATAGCCGTCCGGTCCAGAGAGGCCGCGGAATGACCTATATCGCAAAGCCCCGGCTGCGCCACCCCGCCCTGCCCGTCAACCGCCTTGGGTTCACCCATCGCGATTACGAAGGCTCGGTCTCCACGCTCTGTGCGGGATGCGGTCACGACTCGATTTCCTTCGCCATCATAGAGGCCTGTTTCGAGCTGAACATCGAGCCGCACCGGGTGGCCAAGCTGTCCGGCATCGGCTGTTCATCGAAGACGCCGGACTATCTTCTGGGTCAAAGCCATGGCTTCAATTCCGTGCATGGCCGGATGCCGTCGGTGCTGACCGGCGCCAACCTGGCCAACCGCGACCTGATCTATCTGGGCATATCCGGCGACGGCGACAGCGCCTCCATCGGTCTGGGCCAGTTCATCCACTGCGTCCGTCGCGGCGTGAACATGGTCTATATTACCGAAAACAACGGCGTTTACGGCCTGACCAAGGGCCAGTTCAGCGCCACCGCCGACAAGGGCTCACGAAGCAAGTCGGGCGGCAGCAACATGGATTCCCCGCTCGACCTGGTCAGCATGGCGCTGATGGTGGGAGCCGGATTCGTGGGCCGCAGTTTTTCAGGCGACAAGGATCAGTTGGTTCCCCTGATCATGGCGGCCATCAGCTATCCCGGCCCTGCTTTCATAGACATCGTCAGTCCCTGCGTGGCGTTCAACAATCATGCGGGGTCGACCAAGTCCTATGATTTCGTGCGGGCGCACAACGAGGCGGTGAACCGCCTCGATATCATCGAGCCGCGGGAAGCCATCACGGTGGAATATGCGCCCGGCACCCGCGAGGAAGTCGCCCTGCACGATGGTTCAACCCTGCGTCTGGCAAAGCTGTCCGCGGACTATGATCCCCACGACCGGATCGGGGCGATGACCTATCTGCAGAGCCACGCCGCGGCGGGCGACCTCGTGACCGGGCTTATCTACATGGACCGCGAAGCAAAGGACATGCACGCCAATCTGAATACCGCGCTGGAGCCCCTCAACGGACTTTGCGAAAAACAACTCTGTCCGGGCTCCGCGGGACTGACAGCTTTCAATGCGGCGCACCGCTAGAGGCGAACGCCGGCGCCGATCACTCAACATTGCCCCGGAGGCACGTCATGGAGCCATTCCACATGCCGCTTACCGTCAGTTGCCCCAGTTGCGGACGCCGCCTTGTCCGGGTCGCCCAGTCCGATCTCCAGGATTTCGCGATCTGTCCGGCCTGCCTGGCGGCGGGCCCATATGACGATGTAATGGACGATCCGGCCGCGTTGACCGTGGGCTATGCGCTTCCGGCGGCGGTGAAGGATTTTGTCTGCCGCCTTGAAGGGCAATAGCGGCGACGGGGCCGATTCATAAAAAACAGGGGGCACGGAAACATGGGAACACCGACATCGACCTTGTTTGCGTTGGGCCTTGTGCTGGGCGCGACACCCGCCCTGGCTCAGGCCGCAGCGGCGGCACCGGACCAGCCGGCGAATTGGTGGTCGCAGGCCGGCGGCGAGAGGGGGCCCACCCGCATCGTCTGGGCGGCGCACAAAAATCCGGAAACACCCTACACCGGACCCAACAAACCGATCTGGCATATCGCCGACATCCTCAAGGCGCATCAGGGCCAGGCGCGTTGGGAACAGCAGGCGCTTTTGACGCGCGATTTCGACGGCCGCTATGTCCAGATGGCGCCGGGCGACAAGGCCAAGTGCATGTTCTATGCCGACGATCGAGTCTGGGGCTGGGTTTACAGCGGCCAGGTCAAGGTCACCATTGACGGTCAGGAACCCAGGGTCCTGCCCAAGGGCTGGGTGTTCAATGTCGCGCCGCGCCTGTCCTACTGCATGGAGACAGCCGGCACCGAACCGGTGGTGTTTTTCCGCATCACGCCCGCCGGACAGGTGCCGTCCTATCCGCAAAATGAAACGCCTACGCCAATCCCCGGCTACACTTATGAAAAGGTCAAGATCACCTCGACCGGCGGCTATGACTCCTTCAACATGCCGTTTTTCAATGTCGATGAATATGGCGCCTCAAGCCGCACGGGCGAGCGCTTCCTCTATGACGGCCACACATCTTCCAACCTGAACATCGGGCCGCCCCTCACGCAGCTCCCCCCGTCTACCAGCTGGGGCCATTTCCACGAGAACATGCCGGAAGTCTGGCTGAATGTTTACGGCCAAGTCTGCGCGCTGATCTCGGGAATCGGTGTGGTTCACGGCGAATATGGCGATTTGATCAACGCCAATGAGGAACGCTGGCATCGCGCCACCAGCTGCCCCAACACGGGCCGCAGCATCCGCATGGCCATAACGCCGCGAAGCAAGGAAGGCCAGGTTCATTATTTCCAGATCGATCAGCCGCCAGGAAACTAGCG
>JBEHXB010000294.1:0-3879 GCA_048498895.1 Pseudomonadota bacterium | reverse complement strand
CTGGAGGCTTGATACCGTTAATTACTACAAGTGTGGTTGACGCTGCGGAGGCTCGGCACTAGCATCTATTACAATTGTAGTAGGTGGCGATATGCGCAAGCCGCGACTCAGCAAGCTCGAACTGCAGATCATGGATGTGCTCTGGAGCAATGGGCCATCGTCCATCCGCGGCATCCAGGAGCATTTCCCCGCTCCCAGACGTCTTGCTTACACTACGGTGCAGACGATGGTGTACCGGCTGGAGGCAAAAGGAGTGCTGCGCCGGACCACCAAGGTCGGCAATGCCCATCTGTTCGAGGCCCGCGTCAGCCGCGATGCCGCCCAGGCCAGCCTGGTCGAAGATTTTTTGGCGCTGTTCGGCGGGCGCATGCAGCCGGTGATGGCCCGGCTGATTGAGACGGGCAATCTGAGCGAAGACGATGTCGCGGAGGCTGAAAAATTGCTGCGCGAGCTGTCCCGCAAAAGGAAAGAATCGTGAGCCTGCTGCTCGATCATCTGTGGCAGTCAACGCTGGTGGCGGCGCTGGCGGCGCTTTTAACCATCACATTGCGGCACAACGCGGCTCGGGTCCGCTTCTGGCTGTGGTTTGCCGCCTCGATGAAATTCCTGACTCCCTTTGCCGCACTTGCGGCGCTGGGCCGGACTTTGTCGAATCTCCATGTGCCGGCCGTCTTGTTGCCGCAGCTCTCGCCGATGCGCCCCGCCGCGTTGATGATGCTGGCGCCTGCGCAAAGCCTGATGCAGGATGGTCTGACGCCCGTGCGGGACGCGCCGCTGTTGCCCGGCCCGCCGGGTGCGATGCTGGTGCTTTGGCTGGCCGGGATGGCCGTGTTGACCGTGGTACGGCTGGTGCGGTGGCGGCGGCTTTGCCGGATAGTGCGCCAAGCGCGCCCGGCCGGTTTCGTGGGACCGATCGGCGTGCGCGTGTCGGCATCGTTGATGGAGCCCGGCCTGGTCGGTATCTGGCGGCCGGTGGTGCTTTTGCCCGCCGGGTTGGCGCGGAAGATGGCACCCGGTGAGATGGACGCCATCCTGGCCCATGAAGAAGCCCATTACCGCCGCCGTGACAACCTGACCGCGGCGCTGCACATGCTGGCGGAAACGCTGTTCTGGTTCTGGCCACCGGTCTGGTTCATCGGTGCGCGCATGATCGCCGAGCGCGAGCGGGCGTGTGACGAGCGCGTGCTAGCCGGCGGCCATGATCCGCAGCTTTATGCCGGCGCCATCGTGAAGTTGTGCCGCTTCTGCGTCCGCACGCCCCTGGCCTGTGTCTCGGGGGCTTCTGCGGGGCTGGCGGGCCGGGTGGAACGCATCGCGCTGGCGGGCAAGCCGGATGCGCTTGGCCCGGCAAGGAGCCTGATGCTGATGAGCCTGGGCGCGATGCTGCTGGCCGGACCGCTGGTGACGGGGATGGACCCGGTGTCGCGGCAAGTGCGCCTTCAGGCGGCAATTGTCCGCCACGGCTTTCACGACGTGGCGGCGCACATCACTGCGGTGGCGATGCCTCTCGCGCCTACGAAGCCGGTGCCGAAGGCACCGCATGTCGTCCGGCTCGCGCCCGAGCCGCTGCCGGCAGTGCCGCCGCTGCTGCCTGTGACCAAGCCAGCCGAGACAAAGACCGCCGCGGTTGCCGTGCCCAGGCCACAGTCCGTGCCGCGGGCGATTGCCCCGACGTCGCGTGATGCCGCACTTGCGGCGGCGATCGCGCATGCGGATATGGCGCTGGTGCCGTCCGGCAAGGGCGATCCCGAGGCTGTGACCTGCCGGGTGCCGCAATATCTGCCCGCCTCGCGCTTCCGCGGTCCGAAAATCTGCAAGCTGAACCGGATTTGGGCGATTTTGCGAGCGCGCCAACTGGATTACAGCCCCGACGGCATGGAGCTGGTCTCGACCTCCGGCAAAATCGCAATGCGCGCCAAGGCCGGCTGATGCGGCGGGGGCTTGTCCTGGCGGCGATGGTGTTGCTGGCGGAGCCGGCATACGCGGTGGGCAGCGCCGGCAAGGCGCCGGAGAGCGTGACCGTCACCGGCACGCGCAGTCATCAGGTAATCCAGGATTTCGTGCGCAAGTTCACCGTGCCGACGCGGGTGGCGGGCAAGATCACCCGTTGGGGCGAGGGCATCTGCCCGCAAACCGTGGGGCTGCGGCCTTCTGCGGTGAGGTTCATCAACGACCGGCTGCGGGCGGTTGCCAAAGATGTTGGCGCGCCGGTCAACGGCCATGCGAACTGCGTCGTCAATATCGAGATCGTCTTCACCACCACGCCACAGGCGATGATCGACCATGTGCGTGAAAAGCGGCCGGACCTTCTGGGTTACGCCGACAATCACGATCAGCTTGCCACGCTGGCAGAAGTGGTCCGCCCCATCCAGGCCTGGTATTCCACCCAGACCCGCGATCTTCGCGGCAATGTCTATCTGGATGTCGCCCACCGAAAGGGGCTGCCTTTGGTGGTGCCGTGCTTTTTCGGTTGCGAGGACGATCCTCACATCTACCCGCCCGACGCCATCGGCACGAACAGCACGGGCACACGGCTTGGCGACGGGATGCGCAGCGAGTTTCATCACGTCATCGTCGTCGCCGATCCCACAAAATTGACGGATTATTCGGTGGGCCAGTTGGCGGACTATATCGCGCTGATGGCGCTGTCGCAGGTCGCCACACCTGACGCCTGCCAGCCCATCGCCAGCATCACCAATCTGTTGGCGCCCGGGTGCGCACAAACGCCCGATGCGATCAGCGCCACCGACCTGGCTTATCTGCGCGGGCTCTATCGCATGCACGCCGGCATGGACTGGCGCATTCAGCGGCACGAGATCGTCTCCGAGATCGAACAGGAAGCCGGCGGGCTGTGATGCGGGCGGGGCTTGCGATCCTTTCCGCCTGCCTTCTGGCTGTCGCTTCAGCCCGGGCGAGCGAAAACGGCAAGGGGGGCGCGGTGGAAAGCGTCACCGTCACCGGCGAGCGCGCGCATGAGGCGGCAAGGAAGCTTGTCAAAAGCCTTGCCACGCCCGCGCCGGTGAGCGGCAAGATCACCCGATGGCAGGATGGCATCTGTCCCATAACCGTGGGGCTGCGGCCCAAAGCCGTGACGTACATCAATGACCGCCTGCGCGCCGTCGCCCGCGATGTTGGCGCGCCGGTGAATGCCAAAGCGGACTGCACGCCCAACATCGAAATCGTCTTCACCACCGCGCCGCAGGCGCTGATGAATACTGTGCGCAGAGAGCGGCCCCAGCTTCTGGGCTTTGCCTACACCACCCGCCAGATGGACGATATGGCCAGGGTCGTGCGCGCCATCCAGGCCTGGTACACCACCCAGACGCGTGACATCGGCGGCGATACCGTTATCGACATGGCGCATCGCAAGCGTCCGCCGCAGCAGGGCGTGCCGCCAGACGCCATCATGGTCGAGACGACCGGCTCGCGGTTGGGCAATGGCCTGACCAGCGACTTCTACCATGTGGTGATAGCGGCCGATCCCACCAGGCTGACGGAATACCCTGTCGGCCAGGTCGCGGACTACATCACGCTGCTGGCACTGTCGCATGTCGATACGCCGGACACCTGCCAGCCCTTGCCCAGCATCGTCAACCTGCTGGTGCCCGGCTGTGCCAATATACCGGACCGGCTTTCCACCAGCGACTTGGCCTATCTGAACGGCCTTTACCGACGCATGAATGGCGGGTTCAATGCCGGTCTGCAACGCAGCGCGATCGCTCGGTCCATCGAAGAACAGAGCCAGCGTCATTAATTACTATTCAGATCGCAGCTGTGACGGGAATGGCGAGACGCTGATCGGCCTCATTCCGCCGGCTGGGGATGGGCTTCCTTGGCCGGGCCCCGGCGCGCGACGAAACGTACCGACAGCCGGTCGAG
>JBEHXB010000293.1:0-3884 GCA_048498895.1 Pseudomonadota bacterium | reverse complement strand
CACCATCGGCGGCTTCCTGATTGCCTATTATTACTACATCCTGCACCCGGAAATCGCCGCCGCGATTCAGGCGCGCCGGGGCATGCTGTATCTCTTTCTTTACAACAAATGGTACTTCGACGAGCTGTATGACTTCCTGTTCGTGCGTCCTGCCATGAAAATTGGCCGGTTCCTGTGGAAGCGCGGCGACGGGACCGTCATCGACGGGCTTGGGCCGGACGGCATCGCGGCGCGCATGCTGGATGCCACACGTGGCGCGATGAAGCTGCAGACCGGTTATGTCTATCACTATGCACTGGCGATGTTGTTGGGCGTGGTGGCGCTGGCCACCTGGTTCATGGTGACGTTGGGAGGCAAGCCATGAGCCTTCCCCTTCTGTCCCTGTGTACCTTTTTCCCGCTGATCGGCGCGGCCGCGATCCTGTTGATGCCCAGGCCCGAGAGCGCCCGCTGGATCGCGCTCACCACCACCATCGTCACCTTCATCCTGTCGCTGATGGTATGGGCGGCGTTCGATCCATCGAATCCCGGATTCCAGCTGGTCGAAAAGGCCGACTGGCTGGGCGGCGGCATCTCCTATCACATGGGCGTTGACGGCATCTCGATGCTGTTCGTGGTGCTGACCGCAGGCCTGATGCCCTTCTGCATCGCCGCATCCTGGAAGAGTGTCCAAAGCCGCGTCGCGGAATACATGGTCGCCTTCCTGGTGCTGGAGACCATGATGATCGGCGTTTTCTGCGCGCTCGATCTGGTGCTGTTCTATGTAATGTTCGAAGGCGGGCTGATCCCGATGTTCCTGATCATCGGCATCTGGGGCGGCAAGCGGCGCGTCTACGCGAGCTTCAAGTTCTTTCTCTATACCTTCCTCGGCTCGGTGCTGATGCTGCTCGCGATCATGAGCATGTACTGGTACTCCGGCACGACCGACATTGTGACGCTTCTGAATGGGGTGCATTTCCCTGTGGCAATGCAAACCTGGCTGTGGCTCGCCTTCTTCGCCAGCTTCGCCGTCAAGATGCCGATGTGGCCGGTCCATACCTGGTTGCCCGACGCGCATGTGGAGGCGCCGACTGCCGGCTCGGTCATCCTGGCGGCCATCCTGCTGAAGATGGGCGGCTACGGTTTTCTGCGCTTCTCGCTGCCCATGTTCCCCTCGGCGTCGGAGATGTTTGGTCCGCTGATCTTCACCCTGTCCGTCGTCGCGATCATCTACACCTCGCTGGTGGCGCTGGCGCAGGAGGACATGAAGAAGCTGATCGCCTATTCGTCGGTCGCCCATATGGGTTTTGTCACCATGGGCATCTTCACCCTGACCCACCAGGGCGTGGAGGGCGGCATCTTCCAGATGCTGAGCCATGGCGTGGTGTCCGGCGCGCTGTTCCTGTGCGTAGGCGTGGTCTATGACCGGATGCACACCCGCGAGATTTCCGCCTATGGCGGGCTTGTCAACCGCATGCCGCTCTACGCGGCGTTCTTCATGGTGTTTACCCTGGCCAATGTGGGCCTGCCGGGCACCAGCGGATTCGTTGGCGAGTTCCTGACCATGCTGGGTGCCTTCCTGCACAACAGCTGGATCGCCATATTTGCCACTACCGGCATAATCCTGTCGGCGTCGTATGCGCTGTTCCTGTATCGCCGCATGATCTTTGGATCCCTGGTCAAGCCGTCCCTGCAGGCGATCCAGGACCTGACGGCGCGGGAAGTCGCGATCCTGGCGCCGCTGGTTGTAATCACCATCGCGATGGGGGTGTATCCCAAACCGGTGTTCGACGTGACCACGCCGGCCGTGGCCAAGCTGATCAACGACAGCAAAATGGCCCTGGCCTTCGACCGCGCGCCAAAGCTGGCGAAAAACAGCGTTCCGGAGATGCAGAATGGAGCACGCCGGTGAGTCTTCAGACTGATCTTCTGGTTCTTCTACCTGAACTGGTCGTCGCCATCGGCGCCATGGCAATGCTGCTTGCCGGCGCCATTGGCGGGGAAAGGGCGGCCCCCGCGGTGACATGGGGCGCGGTGTGCGTACTGCTTTTGGCGGGCATCGGTACGGTGATGGGTCCTGGGGGCACCGCCTTCCACGGCGCCTTCACCGCCGACGGGTTTTCGCGGTTTGCCAAGGTCCTGATCCTCGCCGGCGCTGCGTTGTCGATCCTGCTCGCCGACGAATTCTTCGCCGAAGAGAAGGTGTCGCGCTTTGAAATGCCGGTGCTGATGCTGCTGGCCACGCTGGGCATGATGCTGATGGTGTCGGCCGCCAGCTTCCTTGCGCTCTATCTGGGGCTCGAGCTTCAATCGCTTGCGCTGTACGTCCTGGCGGCCTTCAACCGCGACAATCTGCGTTCCAGCGAGGCCGGGTTGAAATATTTTGTCCTTGGGGCGCTCTCGTCGGGCATGCTGCTCTACGGCATTTCGCTGATCTATGGTTTCACCGGAACGATCCTGTTTACCTCTGTCGCCGACGTCACCATGACCAGCGGCGCCAGCCTGGGCGTAATCTTCGGGATCGTATTCCTGATCGCCGGTCTGGCATTCAAGGTGTCGGCTGTGCCGTTTCACATGTGGACGCCGGACGTTTATGAGGGCGCGCCGACGCCGGTTACCGCATATTTCGCCTCCGCTGCCAAAGTGGCGGCACTGTGCCTGTTCTTGCGGGCCATCCTGACGCCGTTCCCCGACCTTCTGGCCCAGTGGCGTCAGATTATTGTCTTTATCTCGGTGCTTTCGATGGCACTGGGTGCCGTCGCCGCCATCGGCCAGACAAACATCAAGCGCCTGATGGCTTATTCCTCGATCGGGCATATGGGCTACGCGCTGCTGGGCCTGGCAGCGGGCACCGCGATGGGTACGCGCGGCGTGCTGATCTATCTGGCCATTTACCTCTTTACCAATCTGGGCGTGTTCGCCTGCATTCAGGCGATGAAGCGCGGCGGCAAGGCGGTGGAGAACATTTACGATCTGGCAGGTTTGGCGCGCACCGACCTTAAATTTGCGGTGCTGTTCTCGATCCTGTTTCTCAGCCTGGCGGGTCTGCCGCCGCTGGCTGGATTCTTCGCCAAATTTTACGTCTTTCTTGCGGCCATCCAGGCTGGGCTGATTGTGCCCGCCGTGCTTGGCGTGTTGGCCAGTGCCGTCGGCCTGGTCTACTATCTGGGCCTGGTCAAGGTGATGCTTTTTGACGAGCCTGCGGCTGCTTTCGACGGCCAGGTCGCGCCCGCTACCCGGGCCATCATATGGCTGTCGGTTGCTGTGGCCCTGTTCTTCATTGTTGCCGCGTCCCCGGTTATCACTGCCGCCGATGCCGCCGCCAGGGCGCTGCTGCCTTGAACGGCTGGCCGGCCGGCTATCAGCTGATCAGGCACGAGGAAATCGATTCCACCAACTGTGAGGCGCGCCGCCTGGCCGAAGCGGGAAAGGCGGGTCCTGTCTGGATCATGGCCCGCACGCAAACGGCGGGCCGTGGCCGGCGCGGCCGCGCTTGGCTTAGCGCCCCGGGCAATCTGGCCGCCACGCTGCTGATCCGCCCCGCGCGGCAGCCTTGCGGCCAGCTTTCCTTCGCAGCGGCCCTGGCGGCCGCCGATGTGGTCGAACACTTCGCGCCGGCCGCGCCCGTAACTGTGAAGTGGCCGAACGATGTCTTGGCCGGTGACCGCAAGACGGCCGGCATCCTGCTGGAATCCGCCGGCGACTGGCTGGCGGTGGGTGTCGGCATCAACCTGGCATATCATCCTGAAGGCACCGAATTTCCTGCCACCTCGCTAGCGGCGCTGGGCGTGGCGGCGCCGTCGTCGGACCAGGCGCTTGCCATCCTCGCGACGCGCTTCGCCCACTGGTATAATAGGTGGATGAGCGAAGGTTTTGAGCCGCTGAGGGCCGCGTGGCTGGCGCGCG
>JBEHXB010000292.1:0-3927 GCA_048498895.1 Pseudomonadota bacterium | reverse complement strand
ATCGGCGCCGCCGAGAAGTGCGACGCCGCCGCTCGCCGCGAAGCGATCGAGGCTCTGGTGCTCCTGTGTGCGCCGATGATGCCCCACCTGGCCGAGGAATGCTGGCAGGCGTTGGGCCACGACCGGCTGGTGGCCGAAACGCCCTGGCTCAAGTACGATGCCGCACTGACCCAAACCGACAGCGTAACCCTGGCGGTACAGGTGAACGGCAAGCGGCGCGGCGAGATCACGATGCCCAAGGACAGCGACGGCAAGGCTGCCGAAAGCGCCGCCTTGGCGCTGGATGGGGTGATACGTGCCCTGGACGGCAAGGCGCCTAAAAAGGTGATCGTGGTTCCCAACCGCATCGTGAACGTGGTGGCATGAGGAGAGCGCTGATCCTTCCTGCGCTTCTCCTGTTGGCCGGATGCGGTTTCCACCCCATGTACAGTTCGGCGCTGGAGCCGCAGCTTACCGCCGTCTATGTGGAACCGATCGCCGACCGCGACGGCTACGAACTGCGCAACCAGCTGATCGACCTGCTTCACAGTGACGGCTCCAAGGCCGGCAAGCGCTATATCCTGAAAGTCACCTTGAACGAGACCAGCCAGGGCATCGCGCTGCGCAACGACGCCACCATCACCCGCTACAACCAGACCCTCGACGTCCATTATGTATTGACCGACGCGCGCGGCGGCGTGTTGACCGAGGGCGACCAGACCAGCCTGTCGGCCTACAATGTCGCCAATTCACCCTATGCCACCCTGGCGGCGGCGCAGGATTCTTCCAAGCGCGCCGCCCAGGATATCGCCGAACGCATTCACCTGGACCTGGGTGCCTATTTCCGGCGCGAGAAATGATCGTCAGGAATCATGAGGCCGACCGCTTCGTCGCCGCCCCGCCAAAGGCGCTGGTGGCCGCGCTGGTCTATGGCCCCGACGCGGGCCTGGTGCAGGAGCGTGCCGAAAAGCTGGCCAGAAAGGTCGTGCCCGACCTGACCGATCCCTTCAATGTGGCGGACTTCAACGAGACGGCGCTGCTGGCTGATCCGGCGCGCCTGGCCGACGAAGTTGCCGCCATCTCGATGATGGGTGGGCGGCGGGTGGTCCGCATTCGCGGCGCCACCAATGCCAGTGCGGAAATTTTCCAGGCCTTTTTCTCGGACATCAAGGGCGACGCGCTGGTGGTTGTGGAGGCAGGCGACCTGGCCAAATCGGCGGCGCTGCGCAAGCTGTTCGAAGGCGGCGGGCACACCGCCGCCGTCGCCTGCTATCCCGACTCGGCGCAGGACCTGGCCGACGTGGTGCGCGACGGCATGCGCGCCGAGGGATTGTCGATCACGTCCGACGCGCTGGAAGATGCGGTCTCGCGCCTGGGCTCGGACCGAGGCGTGACAAGGCGCGAACTGGAAAAACTGGCGCTCTACGCCAAGGGCCAGGACAAGGTCACTATCGACGATGTACGCGCCGTGATGGGCGACGAAGCCGAGGCGCGCAGCGAATCGGCCTGCGACGCGGCAGGCGTGGGCGATTTCGCCGGCCTGGACCGGGAGCTGGAACGGCTGTGGACAGCCGATGCGGCGCCCGCCCAGATCATCCGCGGCGCCATGGGCCATTTCCAGAGGCTGCTGCTGGTACGCGAAAGCATGCAGCGGGGCGAGCCGGTGGATGTGGCGCTGAAGAGACTTCGGCCGCCGCTGCACTTCTCCCGCGCCGCCAGCTTCAAGGCCCAACTGCAGCGGTGGAACAGCGACAGGCTGGGCGAGGCGCTGGATATGCTATTGGACGCCGAGGCGCTGACGCGCACCACCGGGGTGCCGGCCGAGGCGGTGACGGGCCGCACCCTGATGAACATCGCCGCGATGGCGAAGGGACGAGCATAGTGTTGAAGATTCGAGTTATTCCCTGCCTGGACGTGAAGGATGGCCGCGTGGTCAAGGGGGTCAATTTCGAAGGCCTGCGCGATGCCGGCGATCCGGTGGAGCAGGCCATCCTCTATGATCGCGAAGGTGCAGACGAACTCTGCTTCCTCGACATCACCGCCTCCCATGAAAACAGGGGCACCTTGCTGGGCGTGGTGCATCGCACCGCGGAAGTCTGCTTCATGCCGCTGACGGTGGGCGGGGGCGTGCGCACGCTGGACGATATCCGCGCGCTTCTGCTGGCGGGCGCCGACAAGGTGTCGATCAACACGGCCGCCGTCACCCGGCCTGAATTCGTCGCCGAAGCGGCGCAGAAGTTCGGCAGCCAGTGCATCGTCGCCGCCATCGATGCCAAAATGGCTCCCAGCGGCAGGTATGAGGTCTATACCCATGGCGGGCGGCGCCAGACCGGCATCGACGCGGTGGAACATGCCAGGAAGCTCACGGAGTTCGGCGCGGGCGAGGTGCTACTTACCTCGATGGACCGCGACGGGGTCAGGTCGGGCTACGACCTGGTGCTGACCCGGGCGGTTTGCGACGCGGTCAGCGTGCCGGTGATTGCCTCGGGCGGCGTCGGCGGGGTCGACGATCTGGTGGCCGGCATCAAGGAAGGTCACGCCAGCGCGGTGCTTGCCGCCTCCATCTTCCATTTCGGTGAGGTTTCCATCGCAGAGGCCAAAGCCGCATTGGCCGGGGCCGGTATACCGGTTCGGCCGGTCTGATCGCTTTTGCCGGCATTTTCGGCCAGGTTCGAGGACAATCCCCGATTGATGGCCGGGCGCTTTCCAGCTTAGCTGTGGTCATGGACCAGCGCGCTTCCATCCATTCCCTGGTGCCCCGGCATTTTGGTCCCCGCCCTTATGGGCGTCCGGTCAAGGCGGTTCCCGCCCGCATTACCCGCGCCGTGACTGCCGAAGAGGCGTTTCGCGCTGCGTTGTCGGACTGCCTGGCGCAACTGACCGCCAATGCCGCGACCCTCAGGGCGGGGCGTTCGGTGGAAGGCCTGCACCAGCTGCGCGTTGCCTTCCGGCGCCTGGAAGTGGCACTGGGTGCCTTTGGAAAGGAATTCCGCCAGGAATGGCTGGAAGAATTGCGCGGCCGCGCCAAGGTACTGTCCGGCCGCATGGCGGCGGCGCGCGACCTGGACGTCTTTGTTGACACCCTGCTTGCGGACGCACTGGACAATGACGCGCTGCAGGCTGAACGGCTCGAGGGCGCCGATGCCCTGCGCGCCGCGGCGCAAAGCGCGCGCGATGCTGCCTGGGTCGCTGCTCATGGCTGCGTCACCAGCGCCGACTTTGCCCGCTTTCTGGATGACGTGGCGTCGCTGGCCCAGTCGCGCCTGCCCCTTGGCGGAAAGCGCAAACTTCTGGGCACCGCTGCGCGCATCCTCGACCGCCAGGCCCTGCGGGTGGAAAAGCGCGGCCGCGCCGCACGGAGCGGAGAGGAAGGCGATTTGCACAGGTTGCGCATCGCCCTCAAGAAACTGCGCTACAGCGCCGAATTCTTCGCACCCCTCTATTCCGCGAAAAAGGTCAGGGCGTATCTCACCTGCGTACGCCGGCTCCAGGACGAACTGGGGCATCTCAACGATGTCGCTCAGGTGCGCGGTACCATCGGCGGGCTTCTGCGTGCGCGCCAGCCTGGTCCGGCGAGATCCGGCGACGGCGAAATGCAGCTGGCGGCGGGCATGGTGCTGGGCTGGTATGCGGCAAAGACGCCGCGGGCGCTCAAAAAGGCGCTGAAGCGCTACAGGACGTTTCGCGACTTCACCCCTTTCTGGGCGTGAAGGACCCGCTGGGCATGAAGGTCCGGCCGCCCGTGAATTCCACATTCAGAGCGGCGATGGCGGGTTCGCCGTTGGGCAGCAATTCCAGCACCAGGATGCGCGACACATCCAGACGCGCCGGCATCGGCGAATCCATTGCCCAGCCGGTGGCCAGCGCATAGGCCGCGCGAAGGACGCCCATATGGGCCACGGCCACCGCACTCGCCTCGTCTCGGGATATGTCGCGCAGAAAAGCAGC
>JBEHXB010000291.1:0-3931 GCA_048498895.1 Pseudomonadota bacterium | reverse complement strand
ACTTGGCCAGCCCAAGGCCAGCCTGGCCCAGATCGCGGCACAGCAAAAAATCAGCCCCAAATATCTGCCCAAGGTGTGGGCGATCCTGAACGACAAGGACGCCGTCGGCTCCATCGCCAAACTGCAGGCAATGTGGAATGCGCTGCCTACGCCTTCTGGGCAGCTGGCCCAGTGGCAGGAGGCCCAACTGCGGGCCGACTGCTTGCACATGCGCGAATTCGTCGTGAAAATCCGCAGCCATACCGCAGTGCAATTCGCCGCGCCCCATGTGGAAGGTCTGCCTGGCCAATCGCAGCCCCTGCATAATTGGCGCCTGAAGGAATATGCCGCTTCTCATCGCCAGAGCGATCCGCAAGCCCTGCGCGCGAACAATGAGCCGGCGCCGGCGCTGCAACCGGTGCCGCCTTTCCCCAAATTGCACGCCGACGCTTCGCCTCGTTGGGCAATCCTGATGAACAATGCGCGCGCGACGGACAACGACCTAACCTATCCCGCGGGTCAGAAGGCGCGTTATGTGGCCGCGTTCGCCCGCTTCGCCGATGTCTTTCCCGACACCTTTTATGTGCGCGAGCGGGGCCGCTATTGGCCCGATAATTCCGTTGATCAGGGCCGTCTTCTCAGTGCGGGCTATCATAATAGCGGTGGCTATTACCGCGACGATACCGCTCTGATGCAGCTGATCCTGGACAAGAGAGGCCAGGATCGGTTGAACCGGCTGTGGGACGAGTTCGACTTCGTCGCCGACCAGACCGCCAATACCTGGACCCAATATTATTTCAACCAGAGCGGCGAAGTGGATGGTAATGGCGACGAATCCGGCTCGCCGCGGCCCGAACACAACAAGATCACCGATACAGCGGTGATTATGGGCTTGCGCGACAAATATCTGGCAAAGGCCGCCGCTGATCCCAATGCCAGCAAGGATGCCGCCGAGGCCATCCGCTATAATTTTGCGCGCATCGACGGCGTATTGCGCCATGTCGAACAGGAACGCAAGGCCGCGGAGCCCAGGCAGATTCAGGCGATGCTGGCCTTTGCCCAGCGCGCCTATCGCCGTCCGATGACGGAGGGTGAGAAGAAAGACCTTCTGACCTATTACAGGACGTTGCGCGACAAGAACCAGCTCGGCCACGAAGACGCGTTGCGGGATTGCGTCGTCAGTGTGCTGATGTCGCCGGATTTCCTGTACCGCTTTGATCTTCAGTCGGCGACAGACAGCAAGGCCAAGCCCGCCGCCGGCAAGGCCTACGCGGCGGTGCCGCTATCTCCATACAGTCTGGCCAGCCGACTAAGTTATTTCTTGTGGTCTTCCATGCCTGACAAGGAGCTTCTGGACCACGCCGCCAAGGCAGACCTGTCCCAGCCCAACGTGCTGCTGGCGCAGACACGTCGCATGCTCAAGGACAAGCGCATGTCGGGGCTGGCGACTGAGTTCACCGGCAACTGGCTGGTCTTCCGCCAGTTCGAGAGCAACAATTCGGTTGACCGTCAGCGCTTCCCCACCTTTGACGACGACCTGCGTGAAGCGATGTTCCAGGAACCGATCCGCTACATGGATGACATCATTGCGCGTGACGGCTCGGTGCTGGATCTGCTTTACGGCAATTACACTTTCGTCAATCCGCCGCTGGCGCGCCATTACGGCATGCCCGACGTTTCCGGCGCCAGCAGCCACTGGGTGAAAGTCGATAACGCCAGCCAGTATGGCCGGGGCGGCATTCTTCCCATGGCGGTATTCATGACGGCCAATTCGCCTGGCCTGCGCACCAGTCCCGTCAAGCGCGGGAACTGGGTCGTGCAGAAGGTTCTGGGCATCCGCGTGCCGCCGCCGCCGCCGGTGGTGCCCGAGTTGCCCAGCGACGAATCCAAGACCGACGCGCCGATCCGCGAGATGCTGGCCCAGCATCACAAGAATCCGTTCTGCGCCTCGTGCCACGAGCGGTTCGATTCCTTTGGCCTGGTATTTGAAGGTTATGGCCCAGTAGGCGCCAAGCGCGACAAGGACCTGGCCGGCCGCCCTATCGATGCCTCCGCGGTGTTCCCCGGCGGAGTCGAGGCGGTGGGTGTTGCAGGGCTGAAGAATTTCATCCGCTCCAGCCGCCAGGACAATTTCGTCGACAATCTTTGCCGCAAGCTTTTGGCCTTCGCCCTCAATCGTTCGCTGGAGATGTCGGATGACGAGCTGGTGGAGAAGATGAAGGCAAACCTTGCCGCCAATGGCTACCGATTCAGCGCATTGATCGAGACGATCGTGCAGAGCCCCCAGTTCCTGGACCGGCGCGTGACCGTGGAAGGAACGGCGCAGAACACGCCCAAGGTGGACAGCCCAAAGTCCCAGACCCCGTCTCCCCTTATCAAGGCAAGCTTCAGAAAGGCGGATTAGCCATGACCAACCCGCGCTCTCCCTTTATCTCTCGCGCCTTTTCCCGCCGCGCCGTGCTGCGCGGCGCCGGCTGCACGATGGCGCTGCCCTGGCTGGAATCGGTCAGTGCGATGGCCGACGCGCCCAGTGCGGCGGATTTCCCGAAGCGCTTTGCCGTGATGTTCCTGGGCTGCGGCGTCAATGAGGATCATTGGAGCGCCGAAGGCCAAGGCGCGGACATGAAGCTCAGCAGGACGCTGATGCCGCTGGAGCCGCTGAAGCAGAAGATCAATGTGATCGACGGCCTCTATGTAAAGACCTTGACGAACGAAGGCATCCATCCGGGCCAGACCGGAAGCCTTCTGTCGGGCATGCCCATTACCAAGGGTGCAATCATCCATTCTGGGGTGAGCGTGGACCAGGTCATTGCCAGCCAGATCGGCCAGGATTCACCCCAGACATCGCTGGTGCTGGCCTGCGAGCAGCCCATGACCGGCTATCACGAGACGAATTTCAGCTTGGCCTACAGCTCTCACCTCTCGTGGCAGACCCCTGACTCCCCGGTTCCGGTGGAAGTCTATCCGGCATTGGCTTGGGACAGCCTGTTCGACAATCGTGGCAGTCTTCTGAACCTGTCAGTACTGGACCGGGTCAAAGACCAGGCCAAGAGCCTGTCTACCAGGATCAGCGCCGTGGATCGCGGAAAGCTGGACGAATATCTCACCAGCGTGCGCGAAGTGGAAAAGCGCGTCGAGGTGACTCGCAAGGGGATGAACGACGCCGCCGACAAGGCCGGCAACAGGCCGCTGGCAGCGATGCAGCGCCCCGCCAGCGGCTTGCCTGAAGACCTGCGTGAGCATGCCAGGCTGATGTGCGACATCATTGCTGTAGCCTTCCAAACCAACAAGACCAAGGTCGCCTCGCTGATTATCAGCCGTGACCTGTCCGCGATGTACTATCCCTTCCTGAATGTGAAGGATGGCCACCACGCGGCCTCTCATAACAACAACTCTGACGACTACGAGAAGATCTCCCGCTTCCATGTGGAGCAATTTGCCTATCTGGCCACGAAGCTGGATGGCATGAAGGAAGGCGACGGCTCGGTACTGGATCACTCCTGCCTGATGTTCCTTTCCAACATGTGGATCGGCCGCAAGCATGACAATTTCCGCTTGCCTCTGGTGCTGGCGGGTGGTTTGGGCGGCACTCTGCAAACCGGGCGCAGCCTGAGCTATCTGAACGAGGGGGAGGACAAGCGCAAGATGTGCAGTCTGTACCTGTCGCTGATGGACCGTTACGGCATCAAGCAAGATGCGTTCGGTGACGCCACCGAGCGTCTGGAACGCATCTGACCGCCGCGTTGGCCGGCGGGGCTGATGCTTGCAAACACTTATTCTGGTTTCGAATTGAGCGACGGCTGATCGCCGCGCGCGGCATTGCAAAAAAGATTGACGACCTTTGTTTCGTTCGCGTGCGTAAGGCCGTTCGCTCTTTCATGACTTCCTCATTGAAAGTCGCCGCGTAACGGAAATGTTTGCGCTAACAATCCGCCGGCGAATAACCACCATA
>JBEHXB010000290.1:0-3936 GCA_048498895.1 Pseudomonadota bacterium | reverse complement strand
CGAACGGACACTTCCTGGGAAGCGCCGAAAGGAGTTGAGAACGCTTGAAAATCGCGGGGACTATCGCCGTCCATGCCGCGGGGCTCAAGGCGGAATTGCGGATGGCAGCCTTGCGCTGCTTCAATGAATTAGAATTGTTCTAAATTATTTGCAAAGAATGGCAGGTCCGATCTCGAGATCGATCCCAGACCGGCTGACCAATGGACATCCCACCCTTCCAGGTCGGCCGCCAAGATGGCGGAACAAGCGTGAAAGTCCTTACGCCGAGCCGCACATGCTGGCTAGGCCAGGCGGATCCCGGAGGGATCGATCCGAAACAGCCATCAGCGATTGTAATAGTGCCGGTGTCCGTGGCGATCGATGCGATAGGATTCACGTTCGTGGTGGCGACGATAATAACGCTCGTGACGGTTGCAATCGTTACTGCGGGCTATGGCATTGCCGGCAAATCCGCCTGCCACACCGCCGACAACCGCACCCCCGACACTGTGCGAGGCCAGGCCGCCGATAGCAGCGCCGCCAACCGCACCCAGTGCGGTGCCGGTATCATGACTATGGCCGCTGCAAGCGTCCGCGAAGGCCGCCGTGCTGCCCAGTCCCATCACGACCACGCCCGCGATTATCAGGCGATTCACGGTCAGCCGTTTCGTGGCCCGATTTCTCATGGTCGATCTCCCGTCTTTGCCGGGGTTTCCCCCGCTGACAGGTACGAAACGGTCAGGGCAAATGATTGGTTCCGGCAAACGGGTGTTCAGCACGATTCAGGCACCGGCGCCAGGATGGGATAGTCGATATAGCCCCTCTCACCGCCAAAATAGAATGTTTCGGTGTCCCACGGATTGAGCGGTGCGCCCGACTTGAAACGTGCAACCAGGTCGGGATTGGCGATGAAGAGCTTGCCGAACGCCACCGCATCGGCCCAGCCTTCGGCCAGCGCCCGCTGCGCGGTGTCGAAGGTGAAGCCTTCGTTTGCGATATAGGCGCCGCCGAACGCCTCCTTCAGGCGCGGGCCGATATGCTGGGGATCGCGGATTTCCTTGGGGCGGCCCTGGCTGTCGACCGGCTTGGTATTGGCGTCCATCACATATTCGCGCGATGCGATCCAGCCCAGCCCGCGCTTGGCCAGTTCGCGCGCCACATAGGTGAAGGTGCCCAGACGATCGCTGTCGCCCATATCGTGACTGTCCATGCGCGGTGCCAGGTGCATGCCAACGCGGCCCGGTCCCCACACCTCTGCGCAGGCGTCGGCAATTTCCAGCATCAGCCGGGCGCGCTTTTCCAGCGTGCCGCCATAGGCGTCGGTACGGTGATTGGTGGAGTCCTGCAGAAACTGGTCGAGCAGATAGCCATTGGCGCCATGAATGTGAACGCCGTCGAAACCGGCCTTTTTTGCATTCTCGGCCCCCTTGCGAAAAGCGGTGAGGATGTCGGCGATCTCGTTCAGTTCCAGCGCGCGCGGCGTGACGAACTCGCGCTGGGGACGCACCAGCGAAACAAAGCCTTTCGGCTTGATGGCGCTGGGCGCCTCGGGCAGCGCGCCGTTCAGAAAAACCGGATCAGAAATGCGCCCGACATGCCAGAGCTGCAGCACCATGCGCCCGCCCGCATCATGAACGGCTTTGGTGACCTTCTTCCAGCCTTCGACCTGTTCATCCGACCAGATGCCAGGCGTGGCGGCATAGCCGACGCCCATCGGCGTGACGGATGTGGCTTCCGAGATGATCAGCCCGGCATCGGCGCGCTGGCGGTAATATTCCACCTGCAGGTCGGTGGGCACACGTGTGTCGGGGGTCGCTCGCTGGCGGGTGAGCGGCGCCATCACGATGCGATTGGGCAGGGACAGATCCCCACATTGCAGCGGGTCAAACAGTGTGGGCACCGGTAACTCTCCGTCAGACAGACGCCGAAGAGTTAGGCGGCAGCCCTGCCCGCTTCAACCCCTGCGGCCATTGCGGTCTTTGGTCCTATTGCAGCCGCGCGATGACCCCCTTCAAACGCTCGGCCAGGGCGGCGGCTTCGGCGCGTTTCTCGCGTTGCTCGTTCAGCACATCCTCGGGCGCGCGAGCGACGAACTGCTCGTTCGACAATTTGGTGTCGAAGCGGACGACCTCGTCATGCGCCTTCTTGAGGTCCTTCTCCAGCCGGGCGCGTTCTTTTGCGAAGTCGATGACATCGCCCAAGGGCAGCGCGACGACCGCCTCGCCCAGCACGAACTGGGCCGAGCCTTGGGGAATGTCGGGGCCGGCCCCTGCGCTGGACAGGCGCGCCAGGGTGGCGATGACGTCGATGTGGCGGGCCAGGCGCGCGGCGCTTTCAGGGAACGCTCCGGTCAGGACCAGCGGCACTTTCGCGCCCGCAGGCACGTTCATTTCCGAACGGACGGAGCGAACGCCCTTCACCAGGTCGATCACCCAGTTCATCTCGGCGCTGGCGGCGTCGGAGCCCGCCGGCGCGGCGGTCTGCGGCCACGGCGCGACCAGCAACAGGCTTTCGCGCGCGGCGGTCGCTGCCCACAGCTCCTCGGTGATGAAGGGCATGAAGGGGTGCAGCAGCTTCAGGATCTGATCGCGCGCCCAGGCCGTGGTGGCACGGGTCTCGGCCTTCACCGTGTCACCGCCCGACTGGAAAATCGGCTTGGTGATCTCGACATACCAGTCACAAAACACGTCATAGACGAAGTGATAGGCGGAGTTGGCGGCCTCGTTGAAGCGGAACGCCTCGATGGCCCGGGTAACATCGGCTACCGCTCGCGCGGTTTCGGCGACGATCCAGGTGTTGACGGTCTCGCGCACCGATGCCGGATCGAAGCCCGGCACGGTCTGGCAGCCGTTCATCTCGCAGAAGCGGGCGGTATTCCACAGCTTGGTGGCGAAGTTGCGCCCGGACTCCACACGCGTCGGTCCGATGCGCATGTCGCGATTCTGGCCCGCCGCCAGTGCCAGTGTGAAGCGCAGCGCGTCGGCCCCAAACTCGTCCACCAGGGTCAGGGGATCGACGACATTGCCCTTGGTCTTGGACATCTTGGCGCCCTGCTCGTCCAGCACGCGGTTGTGGATCACCACGTCGCGGAACGGCACATCATCCAGGAACCACAACCCCATCATCATCATGCGGGCGACCCAGAAGAAAATGATGTCGAAGCCGGTCACCAGCACGCTGGTGGGATAATACCGCTTCATCTCGATGGTGCTGTCCGGCCAGCCCAGGGTCGAGAAGGGCCACAGCGCCGAGGAAAACCAGGTGTCGAGCACGTCGGGATCGCGGGTGATGGGCGCACCCTTCGCCTGTACCCTGGCATCTTCCTCCGTCTCGGCACAGAAGACATTGCCGTCCGCGTCGTACCACACCGGAATCTGGTGGCCCCACCAGAGCTGGCGGGAAATGCACCAGGGCCGGATGTTCTTCAGCCAGCCGAAATAGATGTTGGCCCAGTTCTCGGGATGGAATTTCGTGCGGCCGGTTTCGACCGCCGCGATCGCCTTTCGCGCCAGCGGCTCGACGTTCAGGTACCACTGCTCGGTCAGGAACGGCTCCAGCACCACGGTCTTGGTCTTTTCGTCATGGGGCACGGCATGGGTGATGGGTTCGGCCTTGACCATCAGGCCGGCAGCCTCCAGGTCGGCGATGATTTTCTTGCGCGCCGCCTCGCGCGACAGGCCGCGATAGGGCGCGGGCACGTCGTCGGCCAGCGTGCCGTCCTTGTTGAGGATGTTGATCAGCGGCAGCTTGTGGCGCTTGCCGACCTCAAAGTCGTTGAAGTCGTGGCCGGGCGTTATCTTGACCGCGCCGGTACCCTTTTCCGGATCGGAGTATTCGTCGGCGATGACGGGGATCTGCCGGCCGGTCAGCGGCAGCACCGCCGTCCTGCCGACCAGGTGCTTGTAGCGTTCGTCATCGGGATGCACCGCCACCGCCGTGTCGCCCAGCATGGTTTCC
>JBEHXB010000289.1:0-3936 GCA_048498895.1 Pseudomonadota bacterium | reverse complement strand
ACCGGCTGATCCCAGTTCGGAGCCGTAATAGAGTTTGTCCGCGCAAGCACTGAGTGAAAAGCAGCAAAGCGCCAGCACGCTCAACGACCCAATTTGTTTACGAATTTGCATTTGCGATCTCCCACCAAAAGAGGCTGGGCGATGGCCCCATTGCCCATGGGAGGTCTTAGGCAATCGCTAAGATTTTTGGTGTGCTGTTGTGTGGAGATATGTGACGACCGACCGACATATCATCGCCTGACGCGAAGACATCTTCTCGCTAACGTCTTCCGGCTTTCGCCGGTGTTCGCAAGGGAGTGAACCCAAGTGTTGGGCGCATTGAAAGAGGAGAAGATGGATCGGTTGTGTCATCGCGAACCGGGCCACAAGTCACGTGGCAATTCTCGCTCCTGTCGCGGGATTGCGCTGCGATGTGCGTGCATTTTCCGGCGGTTCGGGCGGGACGAGCGCGGCGTGATTTCGATACTCGGTGCCTTCTTTGTCGTGCTGGGCCTGAGCATGTGCGTGCTGGTGATCGATGTCGGACATCTTTATCTCGCAAAGCGGCGCCTTCAGTCGGCCGTTGACGCGGCGGCCCTGGCTGCGGCGGGAAATCCAGAAAGCGCCGATGCCATCGTGCGCACATCGCTCGCCCGGAACGGCTATGAGGATGCGGATCTTGAAGTGGAAGCCGGTACCTATGCGGCCGATCCTTCCGTGGCGGTGGCGGATCGGATAGACTCGGATTCCGGGCACGCGCCAAATGCCGTCCGTGTGATCAAGACCATCACCACGCCCGATTTCTTCGCGGGCGTTTTCGGCGTGGATGGCCTGGCCCGGGTTACCGCTGTCGCTACAGCCGCCCGCATTCCCAACGTGTCCTTCTCGGTTGGGTCGGGTCTGGCCAGCCTCTCGGACGGTGACATCAACCAAATTCTTGGCAAGCTGCTTGGTGCTCAACTGTCCCTGTCGCTGGTTGACTATAACGGGCTGGCTTCCGCCAATGTGGATGCGCTGAGCATGCTGAACCAGCTCGCCGCCCAGGCCGATCTGACAACGGGGACTTATGGCGACCTGGCCGATGCCAATATCACGCTGGGCCAGTTTCTGGCTGCCGCCCAGGCGGCGTTGAACGCTCATCCCGACGAGCAGAACGGCGCCGCGCTGCAGGCTCTCAATCTGCTCTCGTTGCAGGTGCCGCCCGGCGTATCGGCGAGGCTGGGCGCGCTGATGGATACATCATTGTGGCGAACGCGCAGGATCGGCACCGTTGTCGAGCAGGAACCCGGTCAGGCGGCGATGAATCTCTTCGACGTGATCACCGCAATGGCACGTCTTTACGGTGCAGGTCACCTTGCCGACCTGGGGTCTGGCCTTTCGATACCAGTCGCCAACAGTTCGGTCTCCGCATACATGTCTGCGGGCGAGCCCATGGCCAGCATGACGGCTGGATCGGTCGGGAGCGCGCTTTCCACATCGCAGATGCGACTGGCCCTGACCGTGACGGTGGCCAATGTTAATCTGGGAATAGCGAAAGCCACCATTCGCGTCCCGGTCTATGTGCAGATGGCGAATGGCGGCGCGTCGGTAGCCGCCATTCCCTGCCACCCGGACGATACGAGGGCGATCATCACTGCGACACCGATGGCGGTTCGGGCACAGATCGGCGAGGTCGATACCAGCACGCTCTCAGACTATGGCAACGTTCCGGCGCCGCAACAGCCCAGCATCGTCTCACTGACCGTCCTGGGGATTCCGGTCGACATACAAGCCAGCGCCGCGGCATCCGTCGCTGCCGGCCCATCCCAGGATTTAGACTTTCGTCAGGACGATATCGCCGCGGGCACAGTGAAATCGGCGGGCGCCGACACCAGCCATCTCATGTCGGACATGGCTGGTGGCCTGGTTCTCAACGTTCGGGGTACTGGCACGACCGGCGCGGTTGACAGCATACTCGCGGGCACGGTCATGCCGCTGCTTCGCCCGGTGGTGGTCTCGATACTCTCATCTCTTGACCCACTGGTTAGCAAGCTGCTGCAAATTGCCGGCCTCCGCCTGGGCGTCGTCAGCGTCGCCGTACATGGCGTCAATTGTGGGCGTCCAACAATCGTAGGATGAACAAGGAGGCTCTGAAGAAACATGCCCGCACCGCCGCTTCCGCCTTCCAACAGGCCACGTCCAGCACGCATGCCCGTCGCCGTGAAGACGGCTCCACGGGTTTTCATCTGTGACGATGATCTGGAATTCGCCCAGGAGTTGGCCGAAGGCCTGGCGGCCAACGGCTTTGAGGCCAGAACCTTGGCCGGCAATCGTTCCGCGACGCAGGTAGTTGACGGCTTTCTTCCCGATATGATTCTTCTGGACATCTATATGCCGCCGCCGGACGGGTTCGAGATGATCAATCACATCCGGGACGCATCCGGCTGCAAGGATGTCCCGCTTGTGTTGATGTCCGGGGCAGACCCCGGCCTGCTGGAAGTAGCGACCCGTTTCTGTATCGCCCGAAACGTGCGGCTTGCGGCAGCTTTTCGGAAGCCGGTCGATCTTGGGAACATCATTCGGGTGTGCAATATCCACGTCGGACGATAGCCGGGTCTGATCGACCGGCGGGGAGCGGGTTGATCAGAAAGATCGCGCATCGAACCCGTGTATGGCGCAGACCCGGCGGGCAAGCCGCTGGAACTCGGGGTTGTGATGTCCGCGTGCGGTTCCGGTTTCGTCCTGGTACAGGTGGATCATTTCGTGGGCCATGGTCGCCATCAGGAGCCCGGTGGAACCGACGAGGCTGGCGGAAACGGCGATTTCGCTGAATCCATCGGCCCCCGCCTTCCGGTGACGGCCGCGAAAATGGCCAAACCGGTCCTTGGCGCCCAGGACGCGAAAGACAACATGGTCTGCATCCGGCAGGCCCCAATGCCGGAAGGGTGGGCTTTCTCGCAGATATTCATACGCCAACTCCAACATCTGGGGGGTGAGGCACAGTCCGGGCATAGTTTCAACAGCCGTTAGCAGCTAGGGAAACGCGAAAGCGCCCGCTTTGGGCCTGCGTCACAATTCCTGTCGGCGATCGTCAGCCGCGGGGGTGACGTCGAAGGCGATCGTGGTCCGGGCTGCTGTGTCGCGGAACGGTATGGTGCCGTGCCAGAGGTAAGATGGGAACAGCACCAGCCGTCCGGGGGCGGGCTGTATGGCGCGGCGCACCGGGTTCTTCAGCGCCAGGTTCAGATGGGGTTCCCCGAACTTGATCCAGCCCTGGCGCGCGGCGGCATCCGTAACCGCGGATGGCACCGCCACATAGTAACAACTGCTGATCCAGCCTTTGGGATGAATGTGGTTTACGTGAAAGCCGCAGTCCATGAGCCGTGACGACCACGATCCCGCATAACTGTAACCGGCGGCCCGTCGCGACAAGAAGGGGTGATCGCGGTCCTCCTTCAGTTCCGCGATGTAGCGCGCGACCGCCGTGTCGATCCGCGCCATCAGTTTTTCCACCTGCGGGATTCCGGCGCCGAATAGATCGTTCGGCGTCTGCGTTCCGCCGCGCAGGGACTGGCCGAGGAATTCGCGGGTAGCCGGGTGCAGACGGTCCAAGGCCACGTTCAGTTCGGCATTGAAATCGTCCATGCTGGAAAAGCCTTCCGGGGGCTCAAGGTCGAAGACGCGCACCAAGGTGTCATAGCCGCCGAGGATCTCGTCGCGCTCGTCATCCATCATTCGCCAGGCGGTGCCGAGGTTGGCCAGCAAGGCACCGTTCAATGGCGCGCGCCTGAGGCCGTCCTCGCACAGGCGTGCGGCCCTTTCGGGATCGCCGGCCAAAAGCGCAGCTTCCGCCGCTTGGGCGAAAACGCCGGACGGCAGGTCCGGCCGCTTGAGCAGGGCATCGTAGGTGATGGCTGCCTCGGCCAGGCGATTCATCTGGGCCAGCGAGCGGGCGACGCCCATGGCCGCAACCGTGTC
>JBEHXB010000288.1:0-3939 GCA_048498895.1 Pseudomonadota bacterium | reverse complement strand
CGGATCAGAACCAGCCGGGCGAGAAGCCGGGAAATCCCAGCAGCAGCACTTCACGCGCGGCAATCAGGCCGATGCCGGCGCCGATCAGCACATCGGAGAGGAAGTGCGCGGTCAGGAGCGCACGGGTCACCGCCAGGATCGCGGCGACCGCGAACCAGACGGGCCACATCATCGGCCAGACGCAGGTGAAGATAACCGCCACGCAGCAGATGGTCAGGGCATGGCCGGAGGGAAAGGAATTGTAGTCGGTGTTGAAGGCAAAGGGCACGAAGCCGTAAAGCCCCATCTCCATGTCGTCGCGCGGACGGCGGCGCCCCAGCACCAGCTTGATCACATGCAGCACGGCGCTGCCCACCATCAGGCTGGCGATGAAGGCGATGGAGTAGGAGATCATCATCTCCGCTTCCATGTTGAGCAGGTTGAAATGATGGAAGACGGCGGCGACGATCAGCGCCAGGACGGCGGCGGCAAGCCAGTGGCCGGCCTTGGCGTAATGGGTGATGGAGTCCAGGCGCTTGTGGGCGCCGGCGCTGACATGGTCGTAGATGAAGTGCGCCAGCCGGCGATCGATGGCCAGCGCCGCGATACCCAGAAGGATGAAGGTGAGGCCCGCCCACAGCAGCATGGCGATCCGATGCCTTGAACGCCCGTCCGTGTCAACCGGCGCGCCGGTTCCTGCGTCCGTGCGGAGCGCTGTTTGCGGCGCCGGAGGTCAAGCTAACGGGACAATGCCCGCCAGCCGATATCCTTCCTGAAGAAGGCATCGGTCCAGTGAATAAGGCCGGCGGCTTCATAGGCCCGCTTCTGCGCCTCGGCAATGGTGGCGCCGGTCGCGGTGACGTTCAGCACCCGCCCGCCCACGGCCACGACGGTCTGGCCGCGCCGCTCGGTCCCCGCATGGAACAGGGTGACGCCGGGCAGGGCGGCGGCCTTCTCCAGCCCGGTGATGACCTGGCCTTTTTCGTAGGCGCCGGGATAGCCTTTGGAGGCCATCACCACGGTGAGCGCCGCATCGGGGCGCCAGCGCACATCCTGCTTGTCCAGGCTGCCGCGCCGCGCCGCCAGCAGGAGTTCCAGCAGGTCCGATTCCAGCCGCGGCATCAGCACCTGGCATTCCGGATCGCCGAAGCGGCAATTGTATTCCACCAGTTTGGGGCCGTCCCTGGTGATCATCAGGCCGAGATAGAGCACGCCCATGTAGGGCATGCCCTTGGCGGCGAAGGCGGCGACGGTGGGGCGGATGAATTTGTCCATCGCCACCTGCTCCAGCGCCGGGGGCAGGACGGGCGCGGGGGAATAGGCGCCCATGCCGCCGGTGTTGGGGCCGACATCGCCGTCGCCGACGCGCTTGTGGTCCTGGGCGCCCGCCAGGGGGATCACGTTGGTGCCGTCGGACAGGGCGAAGAAGCTGGCCTCCTCGCCTTCCATGAATTCCTCGACCACGATCTCATGGCCGCCCGGGCGCGCCCCCGCGCCCAAATCAACCAAGCCGCCGAAGCCGCCCTCGAACATGAAATCGATCGCCTTGCCGGCTTCGGCTGCGGACGCGGCGATGATCACGCCCTTGCCGGCCGCAAGACCGTCGGCCTTGATCACGACGGGGTGACCCAGCGTGTCGGCATAGGCTTTGGCGGGCGCCGGATCGGCGAAGCGGCGGTAGCGGGCGGTGGGAATGCCCGCCGCGATGCAAAGGTCCTTCACGAAACCCTTGGAGCCTTCGAGAATGGCGGCGGCCTTCGAGGGGCCGAGGGCCGGCACGCCGGCTGCCTCCAGCACATCCCACAGTCCTCCCACCAGCTGCGCATCGGCGGCGATAACGGCAAAGTCGATCTGCGCATCCTGTGCGAATCGCGCCAGGCCTTCGAAATCGGCGGCGGCGATGGGCACGCACTCGGCGGCCTGCGCGATCCCGGCGTTGCCGGGGGCGCAATAAAGTTTTGTCAGAAGCGGGCTTTGGGCCAGTTTCCAGGCCAGCGCGTGTTCGCGGCCGCCCGAGCCCACCAGCAGGACCTTCACCTGATGTTTCCTCGCACTTGTCTGTCCACTCGCATTTTCGGGCCTCGACCCTGTATCATAAGGCCATGCGTGAAACAGCAGATTCCCCACCGGTCAACAATCTGGGCGGAAACCTGCCCGAGTTCTCGGTCAGCGAGCTGTCCGCCGCCCTGAGGCGCGTGGTCGAGGACCGCTTCGCCGTGGTGCGGGTGAGGGGCGAGATCAGCGGCCTGAAATTCCATTCCTCGGGCCATGTCTATTTCGACCTGAAGGACGACAAGGCGGTGCTGAACGCGGTGGTGTGGCGCGGCACGGCGGCGCGGCTGAAGATCAAGCCCGAAGCAGGGGCCGAGGTGATCTGCACCGGCAAGCTCTCCACCTATGCCGGGAGCTCGCGCTACCAGATCATCGTCGAGCAGATGGAGCTTGCCGGCCTTGGGGCGCTGATGGCCATGCTGGAGGAGCGGCGCAAGCGCCTGGCGGCGGAAGGCCTGTTCGACGCGGCGCGCAAACGGCCGCTGCCGTTCCTGCCGGAGGTGATCGGGGTGATCACCTCGCCGACCGGCGCGGTGATCCGCGACATCATGCACCGGCTGCAGGATCGCTTCCCCCGCCGCGTGCTGCTGTGGCCGGTGGCGGTGCAGGGCGACCGGGCGGCCGGCGAAATCGCCGCCGCTATCAGGGGGTTCAATGCCTTTGACGGCACGCGCCTGCCGCGTCCCGATCTTCTGATCGTGGCGCGCGGCGGCGGATCTGTGGAAGACCTGATGGCCTTCAACGATGAGGCGGTGGTGCGCGCCGCCGCCGCCAGCACGATCGCGCTGATCTCGGCGGTGGGGCACGAGACCGACACGACGCTGATCGACCATGCCAGCGACTGGCGCGCGCCCACGCCTACCGCGGCGGCCGAACGGGCGGTGCCGGTGCGCGCCGACCTGCTGGAGCAGATACTGGGTTACGAGGGGCGGCTGCTGCGCTGCTTCAGCCGCGGGATGGAAGATCGCCGCCGCCACCTGGCCCAGCTTGCCCGCGTGCTGCCGCGCGCCGAGACGCTGTTCGCCGCGCCCCGCCAGCGGCTGGACCTTGCGTCGGACCGGCTGCAGCATTCCCTGACGCGGAACCTTCAGCTTCATCGCGGACGGTTCGCGCAGGCGGCGGCCCTGCTGCGCCCCCGCCTGCTGAAGGACCGCATCGCGGTCCGGGGCGAGCGGGTGGCCGCGCTGGGGGACCGCGCGGCGCGGGCGGAAGGCGCCCGGCTGGCGGTGCAGCGGCGGCACCTGGATTCGCTGGCGCGGCTGCTGGACGGGCTTTCCTATCGGGGCGTGCTGGATCGCGGCTTCGCGCTGGTGCGCGGTTCTGACGGAACGGTGCGCCGCCGGGCCGCCGCAGTGAAGCCGGGCGAGGCCCTGACCCTGACGTTCGCGGACGCGGAGGTTAAGACCGGCGCGAGCGAGGGGGCCGCCGGCGGCGGCGGGCGCCCGAAGAAGAAACCGGGCGCAGATCAGGGCTCGCTTTTCTGAACCACGCTGCGGTAATCTTGCCTCATGAATGTGATGGAACGCGATCAGGGTGAAGCCAGGCTTCACTATCTCGACGGCGAATATGAAGTCGTCCGGCCCGGCGGCTATGTGGTCTGTGCCGTGACCGGCGCCCACATTCCGCTGGACGCGCTGCGCTATTGGAGCGTGGACCTGCAGGAAGCCTATGCCAGCCCCGCCATCGCCACCCGGCGGATGCAGGAAAAGGGCCTGGTTCCGAAATGATCCCCAGGCCCAGATGAGGACAAGGCGAGGGGTGTTGCTGGCGGGTTTGCTGGCCCCTTCCGCCCTTCGCAGCTTTGCTTTCGCCGGTCCGGCTTTTGCCGGTCCGGTCGAAAGCGCTGCTACGGGCACCTCCCCCGCAGGCGCTGTGCGCGCGGGGGAGGGTGTTCCGTTTGCCCGCTTC
>JBEHXB010000287.1:0-3943 GCA_048498895.1 Pseudomonadota bacterium | reverse complement strand
GTGTAGAAGACGCTGCGCCAGCCATGGCTTTCTTCCAGGATCAGCAGCACCGGCGTCAGGAAGGCCAGGCCCACAAACTGGCCGGACGTATAGAAGCCGATGGCGCCGGCGCGCTCGCGGTCCGGAAACCAGCTTGTCACCACCTGGTTGTTGATGCTGTAGGACGGCGCTTCCAGAAAACCGATGCACAGGCGGATGGCGATCAGCGCCGCCACGCTGCCCACCAGGCCCATGGTGACGGTGGCGAGCGACCACAGGACCAGGATGGCGGGATAGAAGAAGCGGGGGGCCACCCGGTCGACCAGCCAGCCGCCGGGAATCTGGCAGAAGGCATATGTCCAGCCGAAGGCCGACAGGATCCAGCCCATATGCACGGTGTCGATGGAAAGTTCGGCGCGCATTGCGGGCGCGGCGATGGAAAGGTTGGAGCGGTCCAGATAGGTGACGACCACGCTGACGAACAGCATCAGCATGACGCCGTAGCGCCTGTGGGTCGGCTTCATATCACCACTCCGCAAAGGATCCGTCGGCATGCCGCCACAGCGGCGGGCGCCAGCGATGACCGGTTTCAGCGCCGCGGCGCACGGCCTCTTCGTCGATGCCGATGCCGAGCCCCGGCGCAGTGGGGATTGCCATATATCCGTCCGTAGCGGCGAAGACGGAAGGCTCGGCCAGATAGGCCGGCACGTCATGGTCCCTGTTGTAATGCATGCCGATGCTCTGTTCCTGGATGGCCGCATTGTAGCAGACCGCGTCCAGCTGCAGGCAGGCGGCCAGCGCGATGGGACCCAGCGGGCAATGCAGCGCCAGCGCTACATCGTAACTTTCCGCCATGGCGGCGATCTTGCGCGTCTCGGTGATGCCGCCGGCATGGCTGGGATCGGGCTGGATGATGTCGGCCAGCCCGTCGTGCAGGATCGTCTTGAAGTCCCAGCGGGAATAGAGCCGCTCGCCCAGCGCGATCGGCGTGGATGTCAGGGTCTTGATCTCCTTCAGGGCCTCGACATGCTCGCTCAGCACCGGCTCCTCGATGAACATCAGGCGGTAGGGTTCGATTTCCCTGGCCAGCACCTTGGCCATGGGCCGGTGCAGGCGGCCGTGGAAATCCACGGCGATGCCAAAGTCCGGCCCCATCGCTTCGCGCACCGCCGCCACGCGCGCCAGCACCGCGTCCAGCTTTCCGTGGCTGTCCAGGAAAGCCATCTCTTCGGTGGCCAGCATCTTGATGGCCGTGAACCCCCTGTTCGCCGCGGCTCTGGCGCCCGTCACGATATCGCCGGGGCGGTCGCCGCCCACCCAATGATAGACGCGCATCTTTTGGCGCAGCGGGCCGCCCAGCAGCGCATGCACCGGCTGGCCAAGCGCCTTGCCCTTGATGTCCCACAGCGCCTGGTCGATACCGGCCAGCGCGCTCATATGGATGCCGCCGCCGCGATAGAAACCGCCGCGATAGAGCACCGTCCAGTGATCCTCGATGGCAGCGGGGTCCTTGCCGACCAGGTGATCGGCCATCTCCGCCACGCAGGCCGCGACGGTATCGGCGCGGCCTTCCAGCACCGGCTCGCCCCAGCCGCTGATGCCGTCATCCGTCTCGATCTTCAGGAACAGCCAGCGCGGCGGGACCTGGTAGGTGGTGAGCTTGGTGATCTTCATCCCGGCGGCAGGGTTATATTTTCCAGGACCGGACGTTTCCGGCCGTGCCGACAGTGGCGCTCAATCGGCGGATTCGCAAGCCGCCGCAGGCCATCACGCGCGAGGCGATGCCCGCCTAGGGCTTGGCAGACTGGAACGTCCCGCAGGCCCCGCACGGATCGGCGGCCATGCACTTGCAGGCCGCGCGATACTGTTTTTCCTTGGCAGCCAGCAGGTCGGCCAGCGCCTGCTGCAGCAGATGCTGCCGGGTGGTGTCGTCCTTCACCGCGATGATGCCGAGCCGCTCGAAATCATGCGCCGACATGCGGATGGTGCATTTGCGCACCGCGGGCACAAGGGGCGGGGCGCCGCCCGCCATGGCAGGCTGTGGCACCGGCCTGGGGATGGCTGGCGTCACTATTGGCGGCAGTATTGGCGGCACCTCCGATATATCGGGGTGAAGAGGCGGCCGGGGCGCAGGGTTCGCCTGGTCCGCAGCCGGCGGCACGATGGTCCAGGGCCGCGCCTCGCCCTTGCGCGCCAGAATGTCCGGGGTGATGGAAGCAAACCGACCGTAGCTCATGGCCGCCTCACTTCGCCCAGGCCGCGTCGGTCTGGCGCCGGCCGAAGCTGCGCCGCTCCGGCCCACGATAGGACGCACCGGACAGAAGGATTCGCCGGTCCGCGCCGCTGCGTCTTTCAGGGCCGTCATAGGCCGCTGCCGGTGCCACAATGGGAGGAAGGGCCTCGTCCTGCGGCTCCAGCAGCGAGTTGATGGCCAGATGGTCGGGCCGGAACGCGGGCAGAAGCGCCGGGTCGCGCACGATGCGCGAAAGCTTGTCCTGCAGATAGACCCAAAGGTCACTGATCTCGCGCGCCGAGGCCGAGCCGGGCACAACCTCGCCCACCGTGCGCCCGTCGATCATCGAAGCGGCGAAATCCACGCGATGATGGATGGTGACGGGCGCCACCGTGCCGTGCTGCGACAGGGCCACGGCGCTTTCGCCGGTGATGCGCGCGCGCGCGGTTGCCGCGTTGATGACGAAGACCACCTGCTTGCCGTGGCGCTCAGCGATGTCGACGGTGGCGCCCACCGCGCGCAGGTCGTGCGGACTGGGGCGGGTGGGCACCAACACCAGGTCGGCATGGGCAACGACGCGGCTGATGGACTGTGTGATGGCGGGCGGTGTGTCGATCACCGCGATCCTGACGCCCGCCTGCTCGAGCTTTGCCAGTGACTCTTCCAGATCCATCAGCCCCGCCTTGACGAAATGCGGCTCGGGCGCCTGGCGGGCATTCCACCAGTGCGCCAGACTGCCTTGCGGATCGGTGTCGATCAGGGCGATGGCGCCGGCGCCGGAACGCTGTGCCTCCACCGCAAGATGGCCCGACAAGGTCGTCTTGCCCGAGCCGCCTTTCTGTGATGCCGCAACGATGGTGTACATGCCGCAAACCCCGATCCTCGCTGCAGTTTATGCGCCCCGGCCCGTTGCGACAGGCTGAAGCGGGATGGCACAATTTGCCTCGAATTAGGCGGCAATTTTCGCCAGTTCAGGGCCGGCCAAGGATCATGCGGGCCCTGCGCCGCCACTGGCTGGCCAGCCCTTCCATGTCGGCCATCCGTTCCAGTTCCGCGCGGGTGGGCCGGCCGAAACTGACGATCTGGACCAGGCGGGTGAAGGAAAAATCCGGATTGGGCCGCTCCGCCAGGGTGATGGCGTCACCGGCACTGAGGCTGCCCGGCTGCAATACGCGATAGTACCAGCCGCTATGCCCGGTCCGTACCATCGCCTTGAGCACCTGATTGCTGCCCATGTGCAGCGCGAATTTGAAACACGGCCGGCGCGGCTGGCACACCTGCAGCAGCGCGCTACCGATGGCGTGGACATCGCCGGGGCAGATGCCGGATTCCTGGAGTCCCGCGACCGTGAGATTCTCGCCCATCGCGCCGCTGACGAACTGGCCGGCAAGATCAGGAAACGCACGCGACCAGGCGGTGAAATGGGCGGCGGCATAGCCGTAGACGGCCTTTTCTTCGCCGCCATGCACACTGAGATCGCCTTGCTGGTCGCCGTCCAGCCCCAACGGCCCCACCTTTACCGCGCCGTCCCGCGCGTGTTTGGCGATCGCGCTGGGCACGCGATCAGGCCCCAGCGGGACGATGCGCCCTGTCCGGACGGCAAGGATGCGAGCTTCAGGCATGCCATGACACTATCGCGGCGGCGGCGGCGCGCCAACGGGTGCGCGCGCCGCATCCCTCATTCGGTCATCGCCTCGCCCGAGCCGCCGAGTTCGGACGGGAAATCCTTCA
>JBEHXB010000286.1:0-3949 GCA_048498895.1 Pseudomonadota bacterium | reverse complement strand
GTACGCCAGACCGCGCAGGCCCCAATATTCCTGCTTCTCGATCTTGCCGCCTTCGCCTTCGACGATGGTCTTGAGGTGGGTGGCCAGTGCGTCCACCTGCTGCGCGCTGATATCCTGGCGCGCGATCAGGAGATGCTCGTAAAGAGCCATCTCGGTCCCTTTTCTGCCCTTTTGGGGCGCTTCGATCCGCGGAACAGCACCGCTGGGAGGCGGCGCCGCTTTGGCTCGACCGGGACGCGCACCATGCGCCAAGCCCCGTTTCCATTGGAAGGGTAGGGCCCCCGGCCGACCGCGGCCGTTCAGGGGGCGGGCTATACCCAAAAGCCCTCTTGCGCGCAAGGACAGGGGTCGTAGCCGCCCCGGTTGCGGAATTTTCGCGCCATTCCAAAGGGTTGAAATGCCGCTTGGGTCGGCCCCGGTGCTTGCAATCGGGGCCCGCATCGCGGACCTTGTCGGCCGTCGGGCGGTTTGGGCGATTTTTCGGGGCGGGGCAGATGGATCGGGCAGACGCAATCTTGCGCCGCGCGGCATGGCGGCTGGTGCCGCTTATCCTGGCGATGTACGTCGCCGCCTTCCTCAACCGTGTGAATGTGGGCTTCGCCGCCCTGACCATGAACCAGGACCTGGGCCTGACCCAGGAAATGTACGGCATTGGCGCCGGCATGTTCTTCTGGGGCTATTTCCTGTTCGAGGTGCCGTCCAACCTCATCATGGAAAAGGTGGGCGCCAGGCTTTGGATCGCGCGCATCATGCTGACCTGGGCGCTGGTCTCGATGGCCAATGCCTTCGTCACCGGTGCCTGGAGCTTCTATGGCGTGCGCTTTCTTCTGGGACTGGCCGAGGCGGGCTTCTATCCCGGCATCCTTCTCTATTTCACCTACTGGTTTCCGTCGGCTTTCCGGGCCCGGGTGATCGCGCTGTTCTGCATGGGCATTCCCGTCGCCAACGTCATCGGGGCGCCGCTGTCGGCTTGGCTGCTGGATGTGGAGGCTTTCGGCATCCATGGCTGGCAATGGCTCTATATCCTGGAAGCCATTCCCACCTTCGCGCTGGGACTGGTCGCGCTGTGGGGACTGCCGGACAATCCGGGGAAGGCGCGATTTCTCACCGACGAGGAAAAATTGATCGTGCTGGCGCGCCTGGCCGCCGACGAGAAACCCGCGGTGCATGGCCTGCTGCCCATGCTGAAGGACTGGCGGGTCTGGTATCTGATCCTTCCCGACTTCGCCATCGTCTTCGGCATCTATGCGTTGGGCTTCTGGATGCCCACCATGGTCAAGGCCATGGGGTATACCAACATCCAGACGGGCTGGATCGTGATGATCCCCTATGCGGTGTCGGTGGGTATGCTGTGGCTGTTCGGTGTGTCCAGCGACCGCAGCGGAAGGCGCGTGCTGCATTTCTGCCTGTCGGCGGTGCTGGCGGCAGCGGGTTTCGCCGTGGCGGCGCTGGGCGAAGGCAATACTGTGATCGTCGTCACCGGCTTTTGCCTGGCGACCGGTGGCGTCTATGCCGGGCTCGCCACCTTCTGGACCGTGCCGTCGCTGTTTCTGGGCGGCACCGCGGCGGCGGGCGCATTCGCGCTGATCAATAGTTTCGGCAACCTTTCCGGCTTCTTCGGCCCGGCGATGATGGGATGGCTGCGGCAAGTCACCGGCAGCTATCAGGCGGGCCTTTGGGCCTGCGTGGCGGTGCCTCTGATTGCGGCCGCCAGCATGGCGTTGCTGGCCGGCAGCCTGCGGCGCACATGATGGACACCGTGCCCATGAATCCCGCCCTGGTCATGCGTTCCGACGCCATCCTGAAGCGCGCCGCGCTGCGGCTGATCCCCTTCATGTGCCTGATGTATGTCGCCAGCTTCCTGGACCGGGTGAATATCGGTTTCGCGGCGCTGGAGATGAACCGTGAACTGGGTTTCTCGCCCGAGATCTATGGCCTGGCGGCGGGGATGTTCTTCTGGGGCTATTTCCTGTTCGAGGTGCCGTCCAACCTGATGCTGGAAAAGGTCGGCGCGCGGCTGTGGATGTGCCGCATCTGCGTCACCTGGGGCATCCTGTCGATGCTGACTGCTTTCGTGCAGGGGCCGGTGAGTCTCTACGTCCTGCGCTTCCTTCTGGGCGCCGCCGAGGCCGGGCTCTATCCCGGCATGGTGCTTTACATGACATACTGGTTTCCCGCTTCCAGCCGCGCGCGCTTCATCGCCATGTTCCTGGCCGGCGTGCCGCTGTCGGTGGTGATCGGCGCGCCGCTGTCGGGATGGCTCCTGGGTGTGTCCGGCCACGGTCTGTCGGGCTGGCAGTGGATGCTGCTGCTGGAGGGTATTCCCTCACTGGTCTTCGGCATCGCCGCGCTGTGGCTGCTGCCGGACCGTCCTGCCACAGCCAAATGGCTGACGGACGAGGAAAAGGAACTGGTGCTGGCGCGGCTTCAGGCCGAGCAGGATGCATCCCATGTGCCGGGCGGCCATCTGCACGGGCTGTGGGAGATGCTGGCCGACAAGCGCATCTGGATCCTGATGATCCCGGACTTCTCCATCGTGTTTGCGCTTTACGGCATGAACCTGTGGCTGCCGCAGATCGTCAAGGCGATGGGATTTTCCAATATCCAGACCGGGTTCATTGTCGCGCTGCCCTATGTGCTGGCGGTGGCGGCGATGGTGGCCTTGGGTTACTCCAGCGACCGGCGCGGCGAACGTGCGGGCCATGTCGCCTTTGCCGCCGTGCTGGGCGCGCTGGGCACGCTGATCGCGGCCTGGGCGGGGAATCCCCTGCTGGTGATCGCGGGTTTCTGTGTTGCGGCGGCCGGCATCTATGCCGCGCTGGCGGTGTTCTGGACATTGCCCGCCGCGCTTTTGCGTGGCACCGCGGCGGCGGCGGGGTTGGCGCTGCTCAATTCCTTTTCCAACCTGGGCGGCTTTTTCGGGCCTTCGCTGATGGGCTGGCTGAAGCAGCACACCGGCGGCTATGGCATCGGCCTGACGTTGCTGGCGGCGACCATGATGGTGGGGGCCATATCGGTGGTGTGGATCGGAAGGGCGTTTTTTTCCACGGCCGATCGCGGCAAGATCCGGTAACTTTCCCTCTCGCTTGACTTCACCCGCCACCCTTGATTTGTCTGCCGCCACAATGACTCGCGCATTTCTTTTCCCCGGGCAGGGCAGCCAGAAAATCGGCATGGGCTATGGATTGGCCGCTGCCTTCGCGTCCGCCCGCGATGTGTTCCAGGAAGTCGATGACGCCCTGTCCCAGAAGCTGTCGAAGCTGATGTGGGAAGGGCCGGAGGACGCGCTGATCCTGACCGAGAATGCCCAGCCCGCCATCATGACCGCCTCGCTGGCGGTGGTGCGGGTGCTGGAAAAGGAGATGGGGCTGGATGTCGCGCGCCACGCGCGGCTGGTCGCCGGCCATAGCCTGGGCGAATATACCGCGCTGTGCGCCGCGGGCGCCTTTACCCTGGCCGACACCGCGCGCCTTCTGAAGACGCGCGGCCGGGCGATGCAGTCCGCCGTGCCGGCGGGCGAGGGCGGCATGACCGCGCTGATCGGTGCTGAATTCGAACAGGCCGAAGAAGTGGCGAAGGAAGCCGCCGCCGGGGGCGGCGTCTGTGTCGTCGCCAACGACAATGCGCCGGGTCAGATCGTGATCTCCGGCACGCTGGACGCGCTGGCCCGCGCCGCCGACATCGCCAAGGCGAAAGGTATCAAGCGCGCCATGCCGCTAGCGGTGAGCGCGCCGTTTCACTGCCCGCTGATGCAGCCTGCCGCCGACGCAATGGAAAAGGCTTTGGCCGAGGTGACCATCCGCCCGCTGGCGGTGCCGGTGCTGGCCAATGTCACCGCTGCCGAGGCGCGCGATCCCGAAACCGTGCGCTGCCTTCTGGTGGAGCAGGTGACGGGCCGTGTGCGCTGGCGTGAAAGCATGGCCGCGCTCAAGGGCCTGGGCGTGGAAAC
>JBEHXB010000285.1:0-3964 GCA_048498895.1 Pseudomonadota bacterium | reverse complement strand
CAAGGTCACCAGGAAGCAGCAACAGCAGCAGGACTTCGCCGCGCTCCTCAACAAGCTGACGGCCCAGCCCAAGCGGCCCGCCAATGCCAAGGCGGGTCCACGCGTCATCCAGGGCATCGGGGCGGGCACTGCGATGACGGCTGACCTGGCCGATGTGTTGCAAAGCCAGATCTACCGCTGCTGGTCGCCGCCGGTCGGCGCGCCCGATGCCGACGACCTGATCGTGGACTATGACCTGCGGCTCAATCCCGACGGCTCGGTGGCCTCGCTGGCGCTGCTGCCCGGTTCGGCCCGCGCCGCGTCCGGCAATTCCTACACCCGCGCGGCGGCGGAAGCGGCCAGCCGCGCCGTCTATCAATGCGCGCCCTATCGTCTTCCCGCCGACCGCTACAGTCTCTGGCGCGACGTCAATCCCCTGCATTTCGACCCACGCCAACTGATGCAACAATAGGCAGGGGTCACACGTTGGAGAATCGCATGAAGAAATTCCTGGTCCTCTGCGCCATCCTTTTCCTGGGATTTTCCGCCGCCGGTCCGGCGCGGGCGGCGCTCAGCGTCGATGTGACCCAGGGCAATCCGCAACCCCTGCCCATCGCCATCCCCGACTTCCTGCCCGGCACGCCCGCCGATGCCCAGGTCGGCGCCAATATCGCGTCGGTGGTGCGCGCCGACCTGGAGCGTTCGGGCCTGTTCAAGCCGCTCGATCCCAGGGGCTTCGTCGAGCACGTCACCAACATCAACACCGTCCCCAATTTCCAGAGCTGGCGCACCATTACCGCCCAGGGCCTGGTTACCGGCCAGGTCACCATGCAGCCCGATGGCCGCCTGCGCGTGGATTTCCGCCTGTGGGACGTTTACGGCGCCAGCCAGATGCTGGGCCTGCAGTATTTCACGCAGGGCGAGAACTGGCGCCGCGTCGCCCACATGGTCTCGGATGCGATCTATGAGCGCATCACCGGCGAGAAGGGCTATTTCGACACCCGCATCGTCTTCGTCGCCGAATCGGGGCCGGCCCTCAAGCGGGTCAAGCGCCTGGCCATCATGGACGAGGACGGCGCCAATCCCATCTTCCTGACCAACGGCAGCTACATGGTGCTGACGCCGCGCTTCAACCCGACCGCGCAGATGATCGCCTACATGTCCTATATCGGCGGCAAACCGAGGGTCTATCTGTTCGATATCGAGACAGGCCGCCAGGAGCGGCTGGGCGATTTTCCCAATATGACGTTTTCGCCGCGCTTCTCGCCCGACGGCAACAGGGTGGCGCTGAGCCTTGAGACGAACGGCAACTCCGACGTCTACATCATGGATTTGCGCAACCGTGCCATGCAGCGGCTCACCACGGACCCCGGAATCGACACCGCGCCCTCCTTTTCGCCGGACGGGCGCCAGATCGCCTTCGAATCGGACCGCGGCGGCAGCCAGCAGATCTATGTGATGAATGTCGACGGCTCCAACCAGCACCGCATCAGCTTCGGCGGCGGCAACAATGGCACCCCGGTGTGGAGCCCGCGCGGCGATCTTCTGGCCTTTACCAAGCAGCACGGCAACAATTTCGACATCGGGGTGATGCGTCCCGACGGCAGCGGCGAGCGGATGATCACCTCCGGCTACCACGATGAAGGCCCCACCTGGGCCCCCAACGGACGTGTACTTATGTTCACCCGCGAGCTGCCGGGCCAGCGGGGCTCGCAGATTTGGTCGGTGGATGTGACCGGTCGCAACGAAAGGCGTGTCCTGACCCCCGGAAATGCATCCGATCCGGCCTGGTCGCCCTTGATCCAGTAGGCGTGTTTTCCTAAAGTCCGAGTTCCAAGCGCCATTTTTTGGCTCAAATTGCCGCCTAATGCGTTTGTCGATTTGTGGTGCGTTTCCAATTCTAAAGCGGGGGTGCAGTCCGCACCGGCTTGCCTCCGCTGCCAGGAGATTCAAGTCATGATACGATTTTCTCACGCCATGAAGTTTGCCTGCCTGTCGGCAGTGCTGGTCCTCGCGGCCGCCTGTACGCACAAGCAGGAAGCGGTGAACACCGCGCCGCCGCCGGCCGCGCCGACCGAAGCACCGCCGCCCGCGCCCGTGACCTCCGGCATCCTGCCGGGCAGCGCGGAGGATTTCCGCACCAATGTCGGCGACACGGTCCACTTCGCGTTCGACCAGTACAATGTGGAGGCGGCCGACCAGGCGCTTCTGACCCGTCAGGCCCAGTGGCTGAGCCGGTATCCGGCCGTGCGCGTGACCATCGAAGGCCATGCCGACGAGCGCGGCACGCGTGAGTACAACCTGGCCCTGGGCGCGCGGCGCGCCAACGCCGTGAAGGAGTATCTGGTGAGCCAGGGCGTCAGCGCCGGCCGCATCGACACCATCTCCTACGGCAAGGAGCGTCCGATCTGCACGGAGTCCAATGAGAGCTGCTGGGCACAGAATCGCCGCGGCGTGACCACCATCACCGCTGGCGCCAATTCGTAAGGCCCAGACGTCATCGGTGCGGCTTGTGCCGGCACCGGTTGCGGATAGAATCGGGGGCGCGGGGACATGGTTCCCCGCGCCCTTTCTGTTTTATCACCCGCGTTTCATCACCAGTGGAAGGATCATCATGATCAGGCTCCGTTCCGCAATTTCCGCCCTGGCCCTTGGCATGACGCTGGGCATGGCGGTGGCCGGCACGCCCGCCCACGCCCAGCTGTTCGGTCCCAGCGACGAGGAAAAGGCGCGCGAGGCGGCGCAGGACCAGGGCATCGGCGATTTGACGCACCGCGCCGACCAGATGGACGCCCGCGTCCAGGCGCTGGAAAACAAGGTGCAAAGCCTTACGGGCAGCCTGACCAGCGCCACGGGCGCCAATGAGCAGCTTTCCCATCAGATCCAGCTGCAAAACCAGAAGATCGACCAGATGCAGAAGGATTTTGCCTATCGCATCTGCACGCTTTCGGCGCAGCAGTTGGGCGCCGACGCAGGCACGCTGAACTGCGCCGCTTCCGGTTCGGGCGGCGCGGTGCCCCAGACGGGGCTGCGTCCGGGCGACAGCCTGCCGCCCATCGGCGGCGGTGGCGCCGGCCCCAGCCAGTTCGCGCCTCAGGGCGCCCCGGGCCAGACCGCCTATGACGACACCCCCGGTCGCGGCCGCGCGCCGGGCATCCTGGGCACGCTGCCGGCAGACCAGTATGGCCGCCCGCAGCCTTCGGGCACGCCTTATGGGGGCGGCTATTCCAGCGGCGCACCCACCCGGCTTTCCAGCCTGCAACCGCCGAGCCAGAGCAGCGCTCCGGCGGGCTCCGCCCAGTTCGATTCGGCGATGAACCTTCTCTCCAAGGCGCAGTACAGCGAGGCCGCGGCCGCCTTCCAGGCCTATGCCGACGCCAATCCCGACGATACCGACCTGACGCCCCAGGCGATCTACTGGGTGGGCAACATCAATTATGTCCAGCGCAATTACGAGCCGGCCCAGCGCAGCTTCGCCGAGGTGATCAAGCGATTCCCCAAGTCCGACCGCGCGCCCGAGGCTATGCTCAAACTCGCCCAGTCCTTCCTGGCGCTGGGCCAGAAATCGGAAGGCTGCACCACACTTGGGCTCATCAAGTCGAAATACCCCAAGGCGCCCGACACGACGCTCGCCACCGCCACGAACCTTCGCCGCACCGCCTGCCGCTAAGGCTGCCGCCGGCGCGCCAGCGGATGATTTCGCCGCGGCGATGGCCGGCGTTTCCGCGCCGGTCGCGCTGGCCGTCTCCGGCGGCGGCGATTCGATGGCCCTGATGCACCTGGCCGTCCGCCATGCGATGGCCAATCGCCTGCCGCTGCCGGTGGTCCTTACCGTGGATCATGGCCTTCGGCGCGGCTCCGCCGCCGAAGCCAGAAAGGTCGCGGCCTGGGCGCGGGCTCTGGGACTCAAGGCCCACATACTTGCCTGGAAAGGCGGCAAGCCCGCCGCCGGCATCGAGGCCGCGGCGCGCCAGGCCCGCTACCG
>JBEHXB010000284.1:0-3986 GCA_048498895.1 Pseudomonadota bacterium | reverse complement strand
CTGCTCGTTGCCCCGGCCGGGCGGGCCCTTCTGGCGGCAGAACGAGCTGCCGAACACCTCGACATAGCGGTAGCCGACCTCGCGCGCCTCGCGGAAGCTCTTGAACAGATGGCCGGCCCAGCCGCCCGCCGCCCCGGTGGTGTGACCGATGCGATAGCGCTGCTGCTGTTCGTGGAAGGCCTGGGGCCTCAGCGGCGGCTCGCACGCGGCCGATGCCTGGGCCTGTGCCGCGGCGGGCGCCGCCGCCAATCCGGCCACGCCCATGCCCGTCAGGAATTGCCTGCGCTCCATTCGCGTCCCCCGGTGTTTGCAGGATGGTAAGAGGGCGGCCGGCACCGCGCTAGGGCTTGAACGCCCGCCGCCCCTCGATCGCCTGCCAGGCCAGGAACACCGGCACCGCCACGACGACGTCGCGGCCCCGCCGCAGGAACGAGATCGCCAGCCCGATTTCCGGGGTCAGCCCGAACACCGGCGCCAGCGCGGCATATCCCACCTCCTGCACGCCGATGGCGGCTGGTATAAAGACGGTGGCGCTGCGCAGCCCCTCCAGCAGGGCCTGGATGGCGATGGCGGCCCAAAGGCCGGTGGGAAGGCCCATCGTCTTCAGCACCACCCACAGCCACACCCCGCTTGCCATCCAGCCAGCCCATTGCAGCAGCATCGACGCCAGCACTTTGTCTTTTCGGCCGTAGAGCGCGCTGATCGCCGCATGAAAGCCCTGGATATGGCTGACGGACGCGGGAAACAGCCGGTCACCAAGGCGCCCCATCCATCTGCTGCCCGTCACCTGCACCACCGCGAACGCCATGGAGCCCAGCGACAGGAACACTGCCCCACCCAACATAGCTCCCACATAGGCCGACAGCGCGGTGTCGGCCCGCAGCAGCGACAGGCTGGCCAGCACGCCGGTCAGGACATAAAGTCCCTGGGCGAAGACCTCGGTGGTGACGTCGGCGATGACCGCGGCGGCGGCCTCTGCCGCGCCCACCCCCGCCAGCACCAGGGCGCGCGCGGCAAACGCCACTCCACCCAGCTGGGTGATGGGCAGGACGTCTCCGGCAGAATCGCGCAACTGCCGCGCCGCCACCACGACCGAAAATGGCACGCGACGCGGCAGGAACGGAATCAGCCCCAGCGACAACATCACCTCCAGCCCCAGGCCGGCGAACAAGATCGCCACAAAGCCGGAAAGCCCCACGCGCGTCATAGCCGCCGTCACCGCGGAAAGGTCGAAGCGCCATAGCACCGCCGCAAACACGGCAGCCCCGATCCCCAGCGCCAAGCCTACGCGTGCCTTCACTGTCCCCACTCCCTGTCGCCAGGCCGTCCTTGTACCATGCGGCACGATGCGGGAACGCACGGCCTGCGGGGGTCAGGCACCGGCGTAAAGGAACGATTTGGGCCGCAGCGTCGTTGAATTCTGCGAGGGCCTGGGGCCGTTCACAACCATGCGGGAACACCCGGTGTGGCATATTTGTGGAGATGTTCCATGCGTCGATCGCTTCTCGTTTTGAGCGCCGCGGCAGCGCTGGGCCTGGCGGCCCTACCGGCAACAGCTGATGTGCACCAGTTGGGTACCGTGAACGTCGCCGCCGGCCACTATACTCATGTACGCTGGTCGCACTTCGACGGTGAGGTGGCCAACCTTCGCTTCATTCCCGTGAACGACACGATCTCCTGCGACCATATCGACGTCACCTACTACGACGGCACCACCCACGAAGTGTTTTCCGGTGTAATGCCCGAAAGATCCGTGGAAACAGTCACCTTCCCCGAAGGCGACAGCCGCATCGCGCACGTCGATTTCTCCTGTAAGGCCCAGACACGCGATGGCGCGCGCATCGCTCTATCGGCCCTCTCGGAAGGCGATTCCGTCACCGCCGGTCCCGAACTGTGGCAACGCGGCGCCGACGTCGCCACCCATACCCTTCCGGTGCCAGCGGAGCGCGCCTTTCCCGAACAGGACCCCAGATAAATCCTGCCGTGAATTAGCTCGCGCCTCGGGTCGCCAAAATGACCATAAGCCCCCATGACAGCAGGGTCAGTGTGGGCTAATCATAGCCCCGATTCGAGTCGGACAATGTGGTGGGCAAATCCCTAACCGGGATGGAGCGGACGTTCTGCCTGGCCATGATCCTTCTGGGCATGGCCGGCGCGGCCTATTTTGCGCACCGATTGTCTTCCGGCCAGAGCGTGGAAAGCGATGTGCGGGCGGCACCAGTCCTGCGAACTGGCCTTGTGGTGGAAGGGCCCAACGGCCACGGCTACCAATATGTCGCTGATCCAAACATAAGCTGGCAGCACGCGCGCGAGGCGGCGCAGGCCCTCCTGTGGCGCGGCATGCGTGGCTATCTGGCAACCATCGACAGCAAGACCGAATTCGACTTCATTGTGAGTACCGCATTCAGCCGCCAGTACCCGGACGTCACTTATCTGGGCGGGCGCCAGACCAGCCCCGGCCAGTGGCGCTGGGTGACTGGACCTGACGCAGCCTCCGACAGCGGCAAGGGCCGGATGTTCTGGAAGGGCTATAAAAAAGGTTCCGTCCAGCCCGGCACCTTTGCCGACTGGATGGCGACTGCCTTCAGCCATGGCGGCAAATGGGACGTCCACAATGTCTGCTGCGTGACGCTCTTTTCCTATCACCGCCCGCAATTCAGCACCTCACTGGGCACTGGCGACCGGGAAGAAGGTGTCTCGGGCTATCTGGTCGAATTCGGCCGCTAAGCTCTTTCACGAAGTCGGCACTGATCTTTGGCTGCCCTTCGCCCTGTACGCCATGCGGAAAGGCATGCCAAACGAATATCATCTCGTCGCCCGGGACCGGTTTGCAGATGTAATTGTTGTCGTCCAGCCAGGCCTGCCAAACCCGATGACGCAGTGCCGGATGCTCGCAGCACTATCTCGTAGAGGGAAGCAGGATATGGGAATCGCCGCCCGGCGCGAAGCGCGCGCGGGATTGAGCGCTCGCCGGATCGTAAGAGGCGCTCGCACCCATTGTCAGGTCGCCGATAACCTTGCCTCGGATCCTGCGGACGGAAATTCACGGCGGGGTCTAAAGGGCCAAAACTGTCTTCCAGGGCAAGTGCAGGGGAACGCAGTCTCCAGCCCCACGTTACCCTCGGGTGAGGGCATCAACCGGCGAAATTGTTGCGCCAGGCGCTCGCGCGCCTTTCAAAATTTGTGGAGATGACAGAATGAGGGCAAACCGAATTGGATTTCTGGCTGCCGCGCTTGGCTGTGCGGTGGCAGTACCGGCGATGGCCGCCTGGGACCGGATCGGGGAAGTGCACGTAAGCAGTCATCACGACCGCGACATCCAGCCCGTCCGGCTCGGCGGCCCGGTGGAAGGGCTTTCCCTGACGGCGGACGGTAATCGCGTGCGCTGCCAATCCGTAACCGCCGATTTCGGCAATGGCAACCGCCGCACCGTTTTCCGCGGCGAACTCAATCCCGGCCAAGCGCGCAACATCGACCTGCCCGGCGACCGCCGCCATATCCGGGCGCTGACGTTCGACTGCGCCGTGCGTGGCCCGCGCGACGCCGTCATTCATGTATCGGCCGACGTGGGCCGGTACCGCGGTGAATGGCAGCACAATCCCGACTACGGCCGCCTCTGGTCGCACATGTTCAACTGGGGCAGCAGCATGGTCAACAACTGGCGCTATCTCGACAGCGTGAACTTCCAGGGCCGCCGCGATCGCGAGAACAGCTTCGCCGGCTGGAAGGGCCGCGACATCGATGCAGTAGCGTTAAAGCCGCTGAACGCCGATGCCCGCTGCAGCCATATCAGCGCCCGGTTCGGCAACGGCCAGACCCACACGCTGAACATCAACAATGGCGACTATCTGCGTCGGGGCCAGTTCTACAAGCTGGACCTGCCCGGCCGAGCGCGGGACCTGAGGAGCCTGAACCTGCACTGCCGTGCCACCAATAGCCGCCAGGTGACGATCCAGATATACACCAGCAAAGGCTGAGCCGCATCA
>JBEHXB010000283.1:0-3999 GCA_048498895.1 Pseudomonadota bacterium | reverse complement strand
CCAGCCGGTGGCCAGCGCATAGGCCGCGCGAAGGACGCCCATATGGGCCACGGCCACCGCACTCGCCTCGTCTCGGGATATGTCGCGCAGAAAAGCAGCCACGCGCGCATGAACTTCGCCGGTGGATTCGCCGCCCGGCGGCCGGAATTCCTCGCGGCGCGAGGCCCCGGCTTTCTCAAAGGCGTCGGCGCCGTAACGTTCCAGAATCTGCGCGCGGGTAAGGCCCTCCCACCGGCCCCAGTTCTGTTCCATCAGTCGCGCGTCCAGCATGGGATCGGCGAGGTCCAGCGCCTGTGCCGTCTGGCGCGCGCGCAGCAAGGGGCTCGAAAAGACACGGGAGCCCACGAGCGTATCGGGCAGGCGCAGCGCGGCCAGCTTCGTCCTTCCGGCACTACTCAGCGGAATGTCGGTATGGCCCTGGATGCGGCCTTGCGCATTCCATTCCGTTGGACCGTGGCGCAACAGCGCGAGCTTCATTCATAAATCCAGTTCGACCACCACCGGCACATGATCTGATGCCTTCTGCCAGCCGCGCATCTTTCGCACGATCTTCTGCGACGAGAGCGCGCCCTTCAAGCCGGGGCTGAGCCAGACGTGATCAAGCCTTCGCCCGCGATCGGAGGCTTCCCAGTCCGCCGCGCGATAGCTCCACCAGCTGTAGACTTTCTCCGTCTCGGGCACGAAGTGGCGGGTAGAGCAGGTCCAGTCGAAGGCCGCCCGTGCCTCGCCCAGCAGCTGGGTCTCCATCGGGGTGTGGCTGACAACATCCAGCAGCTGCCGGTGGCTCCACACATCGTTTTCCAGCGGCGCCACGTTCAGGTCGCCCACCAGCAGCACAGGATCGCTTTTCCTCGCCGCGCGCGCGGCGAAGAATTTTTCCATCGCCCGCAGGAAATGAAGCTTGTGGTCGAATTTTTCATTACGCCGCGGATCGGGAATGTCGCCGCCGGCGGGCACATAAAAATTGTGCAGTTCGACGCCGTTGGCCAGGGTCACGCCCATATGCCGCGCGTGCCCCTGTCGGCAGAAATCCTGTACCCCCGTTTCGCGGAAGGGCGCGCGGGCGACGACCGCCACCCCGTGATAGGCCTTCTGGCCGTGAATGGCTTGATGGACATAACCCAGCTTGTGGAAGGGCTCCGCCGGAAACAGGCCGTTTTCCACCTTGGTTTCCTGCAGGCACAACACGTCGGGCTGCTCGTCGCGCAGGAAGCGTGTGACCAGGTTTATCCGGTGGCGCACCGAATTGACGTTCCAGGTAGCGATCTTCACCAGGGTTGCTCCTTGCGGCCAATCGTTAACGTACATGCGCCGCTTCGTTAATTTTTACAGCAACATCACAGGGTTGCCAAATATACTGCGATGCAGCAATGCGAAAATTTCATAACTAGACCCAATTGAAACGCTGTATCTCGACACCATATTGCAATGCAGCAAGGAGTTTCTGCCGGAAGAAAAAAGCGAAAACAATGCAAGATACCTTGTCACGCATGGTAGCATGTAGTACATGCTACCCAACGCCGATTTCGAAAGGACAAAGCTCATGACCAACCCCGTTATCCACCAACCCCTCAAGCCAGCCGACCGGTTCGAGGACCTGATCGCCGAAGCCTTCCAGGCAGCCACAATCACACTCGCGGGTGTGCTGGCGCTGCTGACCGTCGCGGCGACGGTCTGAACCAACCTCACATGACACGGAGATATCCCATGACCAAACCTCTCAGCCTCGTCCCTGAAGCCGATGTGACTGAGTTCGTCGCCGGCCTCTTCAACGCCGCCACCATCACGCTGGCCGCCGCCCTCGGCCTTCTGACCGTGGTCGCGACCTTCTGAGGATTCAGATACTCACAGGGGCCTTGCCGGCCAGCGGCCAGCGGGCTCTTGGAGAAACTGCCAAGGAAGTGCCTGGCGCTCCCCCCTCCTCCCCTTGCGCCAGCATTTCCAACCCCGCCCAGGCAATCATCGCCGCATTGTCGGTGCAGAGCCTGGGCGGGGGAATTCGCACCGTAAAGCCCTCGCGCCCCGCCAGTTCGTCCAGGCCCGCGCCGATCGCCTGATTGGCGGCCACCCCGCCCGCCACGACCAGAGCCGGCATTTCCACATCCGGGAAGTCCGACCGGTACATCGCCATCGCCGCCCGCGTGCGGTCGGCCAGGATGTCGATCACCGCCGCCTGGAACGATGCGCTGGCATCGGCGACGCAAATCCCGGCCGCGGTCTGGCGCTGAACCAGAAGTCTCAGCGCCGTCTTCAGCCCCGAAAAAGAAAAATCCGCGCCTGGCCGTGCATTGTGCCCGCTCACCAGTGGGCGCGGCAGATGGAAAGCTCTCGGGTTGCCGCCGCGCGCCGCTGCTTCCACCGCCGGTCCGCCGGGATAGGGTAGCCCGAGAATCTTGGCCGCCTTGTCGAAGGCCTCGCCCACGGCATCGTCGATGGTGCTGCCGTACAGGCGAAAGTCGTCACCGCCGGCGACGCCCAGAAGCTGGCAATGCCCGCCCGATACAAGCAGCAGCAGGAATGGAAACGCCACACCGTTTGTCAGCCGCGCCGTCAGCGCATGGCCTTTCAGGTGATTGACCGCCAGCAGCGGCTTGCCGGATGCCAGGGCCAGGCCCTTTGCCGTCGTCAAGCCCACCATTACGCCACCGATCAGGCCGGGTCCCGCCGTGGCGGCTATGCCGTCGAGTTCGGACAGCGCGATGTTCGCGCCCGCCAGCGCCTGCTCGATCACGCCGTCCACGATTTCCAGATGGGCGCGGCTGGCAATCTCCGGCACCACGCCGCCATAAGGAGCATGCGCCTCATTCTGGCTGAACACGATATTCGACAGAATCTCGCCCGGCCCCGGCGGAAAGCCGCGCACTACGGCCGCCGCGGTTTCATCGCAGCTGGTTTCGATGCCCAGAATCGTCAAAGGCCTCTGCAAGGGCTTGCCTGTCATAAAGGGCTCGTCTACTCCCAAATCCCGATGGATCAAAGCCCATGCGGATTCTGATCACCCGACCCGCTGAAGACGGCGCGGAAATTGCCGCGCGCCTGGCCGAATTGGGCCATGAAGGCATGGTCGCGCCGCTTTTGGGGCCGCGCTACGACGATGCCGCGGCGCCGGATTTCACCGGTGTGCAGGCGATCCTTGCCACCAGTGCAAACGGCGTGCGCGCGTTGGCGCGCGTTACCCGACGCCGCGATCTTCCTGTCTTCGCGGTGGGGCCCCAGACCGCTGGGGAAGCGGCGAAGGCCGGTTTCACCGATGTCCGCAATGCCGATGGCAACGCCCGCGAGCTGGCAAGGCGCACGATCGAATGGACCACGCCGCAGAAGGGCGCCCTGCTGCATGTATCGAGCCAGGAGGCGCCCGGCACGTTGGCATCGCTTCTCACCGAGGCGGGCTTTGTCGTTCGCCGCGCCCCGCTCTATCGCATCGAGGCGGCGGGCGCACTGCCCGCCACGGTGTCCCAGGCGCTGATCGACGGCCGGCTGGATGCGGCGATGTTCTTCTCGCCGCGCAGCGCGACAGTCTTCCGCGACCTGCTGCTCACGCTTGATGCGCGGCTTGCCGGGCCCCTGACAGCCCTTTGCATCAGCGCGGAAACGGCGGCGGCCCTTTCGCCGCTGGCTTTCGCGTTGGTGCGGGTCGCAGCCCGCCCGAACCAGGGCGCCATGCTCGCCCTGGTAGAATAATCAGGAATTTTCACGGCGCTTGCGACATTTAATGCTTTGTTTACTGTTCCAATATACAACCTCTAATTGTGGTCCTGGGCACACCCGCCGGACCCATCACCGGCCAGCAGCGCGACCTCCCCCGGCGTCGTCTCCTGGCATCGGACGGGCGGATAGGGGGCATCTGGCAGACATGCCCGCCTGTCCGCCCACCGGGTGATCCCTCTCATCCTTGTCAGGCGCGTTGCGGCACCGGCGCGCTCCCGGCTACTCATGCCGCCTGCTTGGCGCAGGCGGCATGAGAGGCCCTACGGGTGTCCGGCGAGGGTTGGCGGCCGA
>JBEHXB010000282.1:0-4000 GCA_048498895.1 Pseudomonadota bacterium | reverse complement strand
GCCCGCACCGATCCCAACGATCAGGAGAGCGTGATCCTGCTGCCCGATCTGGAGGGGATTCACGCCTAGAAGTTGACCTGATCGCCCCCCTTGAGCGACAGGATGGCGCGTGCCTCATCGGGGGTTGCGACCTCGCGGCCCAGCCCTTCGACGATAGCGCGCACCAGGCGTACCTGCTGCGCGTTCGATTCCGCCAGACGGCCCGGACCGGCCCACAGTGAATCTTCCAGTCCCACCCGCACATGGCCGCCCATGGCGGCAGCCTGGGCGGCAATCGCCAGCTGGTTCTTTCCCGCGCCCAGGACCGACCACTGGTAATCCTTGCCGAACAGCCGGTCCGCGGTGCGCCGCATGTGCGCGACATCTTCGGGATGCGGGCCGATGCCGCCCAGGATGCCGAATACCGATTGCACGAACAGCGGCGGCTTCACCAGCGCGCGGTCGAGAAAATGCGCCAGGTTGTAGAGATGTGAGATGTCATAACATTCGAACTCGAAGCGCGTGCCGCAATCGCCCAGTTCCTTCAGCACATACTCGATGTCCTGGAAGGTGTTGCGGAAGACCAGGTCGCGCGAGGCTTCAAGTGCCTGGGCCTCCCAGTCGTGCCGGAAATTCCTGAACCGGTTCAGCATGGGAAACAGGCCGAAATTCATCGAGCCCATGTTCAGCGAGGCGACCTCCGGCCGGAAGGTGGCGGCGGGACGAATGCGCTCCTTCACCGTCATCCAGGGCGCCCCGCCCGTGGTCAGGTTCACCACCGCGTCCGTTGCCTGCTTGATGCGGGGCAGGAAGCGGGCGAACGCCTCCGGCGTCTGGTCAGGCTTGCCGGTTTCGGGATCGCGGGCATGCAGGTGAATCACCGCCGCGCCCGCTTCCGCCGCCCCGATCGCGGCCTGGGCGATTTCGTCCGGCGTCACCGGAAGATGCGGCGACATGGAGGGAGTGTGTATCGCGCCCGTCACCGCGCAGGTGATGATGACCTTGTTCTGCATCTTTCAGATCCCGATATCAGTTTCCGATATCCCTGGCGGCGTCGCGCTTGTGCGCCGCCAGCGCCATCAGCCGCCGGTCTCGCCAGGCCTGACGTTTGGGCAGGTCTTCGGCAGCCAGTGCGGCGCGCCGTTCCGCTTCTATCCGGTCCAGCACGGCGCCGCCCCAATCAGGATGTTCCAGCGCGCTTTCGCCGATGCGGCGATAGACCGGCCAGTAGCGTTCGACATAGTCGCGCACTCCGGCGGGCGCGTTGAGGTCGATGGTTTCGAACGGGCCCATGAAGGACCAGCGCAGCGCCAGCCCGTCGCGGATGCCGGTGTCGATGTCGGCGGCGCTGGCGTAACCATGGGCGACCAGCCGGAAGGCTTCTTCCAGCAGCGCGCCTTGCAGGCGGTTCATGATGAAGCCGTCGATCTCGCGCGCCATCACGATCGGGGCGTGGCCCGCCATTTTGAGGAATTCCGTGGTGCGCTCAATTACGGCCGGATCGGTCCAGGGGGCGGGCACCACTTCGGCGGCGGGAATCAGATAGGGCGGGTTGATGGGATGCACCACGATGCAGCGCCGGCGCCCGGGCAGGTGTTCGGTAAAGGCGGACGGCAGCAACGAGGAGGTGGAGCTGGCCAGGATGCAGTCTTTCGGCGCGGCCGCGTCCAGCCGCGCGAACACGGCGCGCTTGGTCTGCAGATCCTCCGGCGTGTTTTCCTGGACGTAGGCCGCGCCGGCCAGCGCGTCTTCCAGCCCCGCGCATGCCGCCATGCGCGCGCGCACCGTGGCCGCGTCGGCGCCGTTCAGCATGTCGCGGGCCGCCAGGTCCGGCAGCAGGGATTCGATATATTCGAGCGCTCTGGCCGGAGCATCCTGCTGCTGGTCCCACAAGGCCACATCATGGCCGGCGCGTGCGAAGCTGATTGCCCAGGCGCGGCCGATAAAGCCCGCGCCGATGACTGCCACCTTACCCATTGCTTCCCCCTTGCCGTTTTTTTGGCTATCTGCGGATCTTCGCCAGTGCGTTCCTGCTGATCTTGGCCACGACGTCGAATTCGGAATCCACGACTTCGGCGATCTCGTATCGCATCGCGGTGCCCAGAAGCGGTGCGATGTCGTGCGGGGTCATGCCATATGTATCCGCCAGCCATCGGCTCATCTGGGTGGTGGCACTTTTCATCGCGGCATCCAGCGTTACGCCCGTGCCCACGATCATCACGAAATCGGCATTTTCGATACGCGGCTGGCCCAGCGCCTTGCCGGGAATGAGGTCAACGCGGAACTGGACATCCATCGACGTTTCCAGCCCCTGCCCCGGCAATTCGCCATCGCCCTGCTGGGCATGGCCGTCGCCCAGATACAGAAGGGCGCCAGGCTGGAATACCGGTATATAAAGTGTTGCACCCTCCCGCACTTGCGGCGAATCCATGTTGCCGCCGAAGGGCCCCAGATGACCGGCGCCCAGCACCTCGTCACGCGGCGGGGCCACGCCCACGCAGCCCAGCATGGGAGACAGTTCGACGCTGTAGGCGCTCATCACGCTGCTGGGACCGATGATGCTGGCTGTGCCCGCCGCCGCGTCGATCTTCCACTGGGTGAAGCCGCTGTCCAGCCGGGCGATGCTGCGCAGATAGCCCGCATCCAGCGCCGAACTGGCGATCAGGTCGGACTGATAGGCGCTGTCGCGGTTGGTACGCACCTTTTGCAGATGCACCACCAGCGTGTCGCCGGGCATGGCGCCTTCTATATAGAAGGGACCGGTCAGGGGATTGCCGCGTGGCGCGCGGGCGCTGCCGTCCCGATCATAGCCGCGACTGTCCAGGGTGCGGGTGTTCACCGTGTCACCGGGCTGGATATGCAGCACCGGCTGGACCGCCGGAGAATAAACATTGGTGAAGCTGGTCGGTTCGAAGTCGAAGCTGCGAGGCGCGCGGCGGGGGACAGGCCGCGTTCCCGTAAGCGTCACCGCACGGGCAAGCCCATCGCCGTCATTGAGCGTGCCCCTGCCGCTCAGCCGGTCGCCCGAGCGCTGCAGCACAAGGTCGCCGCACGGTTTGCTGCCTCTCAGGCAAGCCAGGCGAAGGCCATCCGCAGTCTGGCTGGCAGTGAAAACCAGCGCGTTGTATCGGGCCTCTCGCCCGTCCGGCGCGATTGCCAGCCTGCCATCGGTCATCGGCAGATAGAAATTCCTGGCGCCGGCCTCGCGCACCGCGACGTCCCAGGTGCCGGAGAAGTCCGCTGCCAGCGCGGGCGATGTCGCAGCGATCGCCGCGGCAGCGATACATGAACGGAAGAATGCCCTCATTGCCCGCCCCCCATATTCTTCGGCTTCGGCGCGGATGCGCGCCAAGCATTTTTATGGCGAAAATCATATCCCCGCCTCCAGAGGCCGCCAAGCGGGCCCGCCGGGTAGGGAAATCCCGGCATTTGCGCAGAAAAAAGCCCCACAGGTAAAAACCTGTGGGGCGAAGTAACACGCATGCCCTAGGGGGGATATGCGTGAATTTCCTGAAATTGCGTTTTGGGTCCGCCGGCAAAGGCCCCCGCAGGAGCCTTTGCCCGGACTGACCCTTAGTTATTGATGCGGATACCGATCTGATAGAAGCGGCCAATCACGTCATACAGCGTGTTGTTCACTTCGTTGTTGCCGGTATTCGGCGGGGTGGTGTTGAACGCGTTGTTGACCTTCACGTAGAGCTGGGTCGAGTCGGTCCAGTTGTAGGTGGCGCCGATGTCCATGTAGAGGACAGCCGGCACATACTGGTAGTTGACCGTGTGCACCTGGTTGCTGTCGGTCGGGCAACCGCTGGAGCAGACAACCCACTGGTTGCCGGGGCTGGTGATGCCCTTGTCCAGCCACTTGCCGCGCATCACGCCATCGGCGAACCAGCGTTCCGTCAGCGTCAGGCCCAGATTCTCACCCTGCCAGCTCTGCTGGCCGGTGACCTTCCAGGTCAGCACGTTGCCGGTGGTACCGCTGTAGGTATCGCTGTTGAAGCCGCCACCCAGCACGCCCGCG
>JBEHXB010000281.1:0-4017 GCA_048498895.1 Pseudomonadota bacterium | reverse complement strand
GCCTTGCTGGTGCGCCTTCACCCAGGCAAGTTCGGCAAGGATGGCGTCAATCCAGCCGTCTTCGTCGATGCTGGCGCGGACATGGGAATTGAAATCGCAATAGGGGCACTTGGCGGCGCAGAACGGCCAGTGGACGTAGACGCCGAAGCTCACCGTCAAAGTGACTCCGTGAAGATACCCGAATGCAGCAGCCGCCCGAACGCGATGGCGCGGTGGCTGATGGCGTGCTTCACCGCCGGATCGAGCTCGCCGAAGGTCTGGTCCATCGTGTCGGCGATGAAGATGGGGTCATAGCCGAAACCCCTGTCGCCGCGCGGCGGGAACACCACCTTGCCATGCACCGTGCCTTCGAAGGTCTGGTGCTCGCCGTCCGGCAGCGCAACGGTGAGCGCGCAGACAAAGGCCGCCGGGCTGCCGGACAGGTGGCGCTGGCGCAGTTCGTCATGCACGCGGTTGATGGCGATGCGGAAGTCTTTGGTCGGCCCCGCCCAGCGCGCCGAATAGATTCCGGGGGCGCCGTCCAGCGCTTCGACACAGAGGCCGGAATCGTCGGCCAGCGCGGCATGGCCGCCCGCCTTCGCCGCAGCCAGCGCCTTCAGCTCCGCATTGGCGACAAAGCTGGTTCCGGTCTCTTCCGGCTCCGGCAGGTTCAGATCGCCCGCGCTGACCGCATGAATGCCGTGCGGGCCCAGCAGGGCGTGAATTTCGCGCACCTTGCCGGAATTGTGGCTGGCCACGATCAGGGTGGACCCGCGCGGCAGCCGGATGGTCATGCCAGGACCTGCTTCTGCAGTTCGACCAGCTCGCCGATGCCCTTGCGCGCCAGGCGCAACAGCGCGGTCAACTGATCTTCGGTGAAGGGCGCGCCTTCCGCCGTGCCCTGGATCTCCACCAGCCCGCCAGCGCCGGTCAGCACGAAATTGGCGTCGGTCTCGGCGGTGGAATCCTCGTCATAGTTCAGGTCCAGGACGGGCAGGCCGCGCACGATCCCGCACGACACGGCGGCGACGTGATCCCTGATCACCGGCGCGGTCACCATGCCGACCCGCTTCATGAAGGCGACGCACTGGGAAAGCGCCACGAAGCCGCCGGTGATGGCGGCGGTGCGGGTGCCGCCATCGGCCTGCAGCACGTCGCAGTCGATCACGATCTGCCGCTCGCCCAGCGCCGTGAGGTCGCAGATCGCGCGCAGGCTGCGGCCCACCAGCCGCTGGATTTCCTGGGTGCGGCCGCTCTGTTTGCCCGCGGCCGCCTCGCGCCGCATCCGCTCATGGGTGGAGCGGGGCAACATGCCGTATTCCGCCGTCACCCAGCCCTTGCCGGAGCCTTTCAGGAAGGGGGGCGCCTTTTCCTCCAGGCTGGCCGTGACCAGCACATGGGTGTCGCCGAACTTGACCAGGCAGGAACCTTCGGCATGGCGGGAAAAGCCGGGCTGAAGGCTGACGGCGCGCATCGTATCGGGGGTGCGGCCGTCCGGGCGGGCGGTGACGGGCAATTCGGCGGAATTGATTGAAGGGGGCATGTCGCCTCTTATATGGGAGAAGTCTGTTATCCTTGGGCGCGTTTCCTAGCGGCTTCTGCCGTCGGAAGTCCATCGCCAGAAGAAAACACGGGAAAGTCAAAGCGTTGAGCCTGGAATCGCGATCCTCTCTGTATGTTCCTCCGATGCTGGGGGAACGGCCGCGCGAGGTCTTCCGCCATCTGGTGGAAGCCTTCCTGGCCAGCGGGGAACCCGTGGGCAGCCGGACCCTGTCGCAGCGGCTGCCGCTGACCCTTTCGCCGGCCTCGATCCGCAATGTGATGAGCGACCTGGAGGCGATGGGCCTGCTCTATGCTCCCCACACTTCGGCCGGCCGGGTGCCCACCGAAAAGGGCCTGCGCCTGTTCGTGGACGGTCTTCTGGAAGTGGGCGAACTGGCCGATGACGAACGCCGGGCGATCGAGAGCCGCATGTCGGGCACGGGGCGAAACCTGGATGAGGTGATGGGCCTTGCCGCCCAGTCGCTGGCCGGACTGTCGCGCTGCGCCGGGCTGATGGTCACCGCCAAGCAGGATGCGCCCCTCAAGCATGTCGAGTTCGTGGCCGTGGCCCCCGGCAAGGCGCTGGTGATCCTGGTCAGCGAGGACGGCCAGGTGGAAAACCGCGTCATCGATACCCCGCCCGGCCTGCCGGTATCGGCGCTGACCGAGGCGGGCAATTACCTGGGCGCGCGGTTGCGCGGGCGCACCATCGACCTGGCCCGGGCCGAGATCCTGGCCGAGCTGGAAACCGACCGTTCCCTGCTGGACAAGCTGACCGCCAAGGTCGTGGCCGAGGGCATGGCCACCATCGCCGGCCCTGAAAAGGTGCTGGTGGTGCGCGGCGCCTCGCACCTTCTGGAAAACATGGGCGCGCGCGAGGACATCGAGCGCATCCGCACCCTGTTCGACGATATCGAGCGCAAGGCCGATCTGATCCGCCTGCTGGAACTGGCCAAGGACGGTGACGGTGTCAGCATTTTCATCGGCTCGGAAAACCGGCTTTTTTCGCTGTCCGGGTCTTCCATCGTCGCCGCCCCCTACGCCAATGCCCAGGGCCGGATCGTGGGGGTGATCGGGGTGCTGGGGCCCACCCGCCTCAACTATGGACGCATCATTCCCATGGTCGACCATACCGCCAAAGTCATTGGACGGCTGCTCGCTTAAGGGTTAGGAAACCGCCGCCAAGGATTGAGCCATGACCGACGAAAAGACGACACCCGATGCCGAAAACGGCGAAGCGCCTTTCGCCGCCGAATTCGCCGTGCTGGAAGCCCTGAAGGCCGAGGTGGAAAGCCTGAAGGACCAGCGGCTGCGCGCCCTTGCCGAGGTGGAGAATGTGCGCCGCCGGGCGGAGCGCGAGAAGGCCGAGGCCGGCCAGTATGCGGTGACCAAGTTCGCCCGCGACATGCTGGGCATCGCCGATAATTTCAGCCGCGCGCTGGCGGCCTGTCCGCCGGCGCTGCGCGAAGCCGCCGATCCCCAGATCAAGGCCGTGCTGGATGGCGTGGAGGCCACCGACCGCCAGCTTCTGTCCACCCTGGAGCGCTATGGCGTCAAACCGGTGGACACTTCGGACGGCAGGTTCGATCCCAACCTGCATCAGGCGATCGCCGAGGTGCCCGGGAACGGCAAGCCCGCCGGCACCATCGTCGATGTGGTGCAGACCGGCTTCAAGATCGGCGACCGCCTTCTGCGGCCGGCGATGGTGACCGTGGCGCGCAAGGATGTACCGGCGGACGGCGGCACCGACACCAGAGCCTGAACGTAGAGGACTGAACATCAGCGACTGAACGTTCGGGCATCAATCAGCAGACCTGAATCGGCAGATCAGGCAGAAGAAGAGGGCAAACCCATGGCCGACCTGAACATCGTCGTCGCCGGCGCTTCGGGGCGCATGGGCCGCACCCTGATCCGCGAGATCGCGCAGGGTTCGGGCATCGCCCTGTGCGGTGCGCTGGAGATGGAAGGCCATCCCAACCTGGGCCTGGATTCGGGAACCCTGGCGGGCATGCAGCCCAACGGCATGAAGCTGACCGCCGATCCCCTGCCGCTGGTGGCGGGCGCCCAGGCCATCGTGGATTTCACCAGGCCCCTGGTATCGGTCATGCTGGCCGAGCTGGCGGCGCAGGCGCGCATCGTCCACGTCATCGGCACCACCGGCTTCGACGAAAAGCAGGAGGCTCGCATCGCCGCCGCCGCCCGCCACGCCGTCATCGTCAAGAGCGGCAACATGAGCATGGGCGTCAACCTTCTGGCCGCGCTGGTGGAGCGCGCCGCCCGCTCGCTGCCAGATTACGACATCGAGGTGCTGGAGATGCACCACAGGAACAAGGTGGATGCGCCGTCCGGCACCGCGCTGCTTCTGGGCGAGGCCGCCGCGCGCGGCCGCGAGGTGGCGCTGAGCAAGAACGCGGTGAAGAGTCGCGACGGCCTTACCGGAGCAAGGCCCGAAGGCGCGATCGGGTTTGCCACCCTGCGCGGCGGCACGGTGGTGGG
>JBEHXB010000280.1:0-4028 GCA_048498895.1 Pseudomonadota bacterium | reverse complement strand
GCTGAATTTGTAGACGATCGTATTGGTGTAGGTCTGGCCGGGATTCAGCCGCGCGCTGGGAAAGTCCGGATGGTTGGGCGTATCGGGAAACACCCCCGGCTCCAGACAGATCGCGTCGCCCTGGCGATATGCGCGGTTGTTCTTGCCGAAGAACGTCCCGTCCAGGAAGTTTCCGGTATAAAACTGGACGCCCGGCGCCGTGGTTGAAATCTCCATCACCCGGCCCGAGACCGGATCGGCCACCACCGCGGCCGGCCTGAGCGTGCCCGCCTTGCCGTCAACGATGAAATTCTGGTCGTAGCCGCGAGCATAGCGGATCTGCTGATCGCCCGCATCGCGAATGCGCGCCCCCACCCGGTGCGCTGTGCGGAAGTCGAAGGGCGTGCCCGCGACCGCCCGGCGCTCGCCGGTGGGGATAAGGGTGGCATCGACCGGCGTGAAGCGTTCGGCGTGCAGGGTGACCATGTCGTCCATGACGTCGCGCGCGTCATTGCCCGACAGGTTGAAATAACTGTGGTTGGTCAGGTTCAGCACCGTGGGCTTCGACGTGGTGGCGCGATAGTCCAGGCGCAGCTCGTTCTGCTCGTTCAGCGAATAGGTGGCCGTCACTTTCAGCTGGCCCGGAAAGCCTTCCTCGCCATCGGCGCTGACATAGGACAGCACGACCTTTGCATCGGGTCCGCTGGAGACGGAGTCGATCTTCCACATCCGTTTGTCGAAGCCTTTCAGGCCTCCATGCAGCGAATTGGGCCCGTCGTTGGTGGCCAGGGTATAGGTCTTGCCGTCCAGGGTGAATTTGCCCTTGGCGATGCGGTTGGCATAACGCCCCACCGAGGCGCCGAAATAGTCGGGATGGCTGAGATATTGCTGGGCAGTGTCATAGCCCAGGGTGATGTCCTGCGCGTGGCCGGCCTTGTCGGGCACCATCAGGGACTGCAGCGTGGCGCCAAGCGTCATGATCTTTGCGCTGATGCCGTGGCCGTTGGTCAGCGTAACCGCCTCGACCTTTGTGCCGTCGGCCAGCTGACCGAAGGGGGCGCGGGTTGCCGTGGCGGCATCGGCGTTACCGGCTGCGAAGGCAAGAAGCACGGCGCCCAGCGCGAGTTTTGTCTTCAAATGCATTTCAGTCCTCCATTTAATCGTTCGGCAGGGCATAGATCGCGACCACATCGCTGAATTGGGCCTTGCTGTCATCCTTGATGAGCCCGTTGCTGCGCGCGCAGCCGGCAGCCCCCACCGCCACATACTGCACGCCTTTCACGCGATAGGTGATGGGCGGGGTGCATACGCCGATGCCCAGATTCTGTTTCCACAGTTTCCTGCCGGTCTGCGCATCGAAAGCGTCGAAGTCGCCGTTCATTTCGCCGGCGAACAGAAGGTTGCTGGCCGTGGTCAGTACGCCGCCATACATCGGCAGGCTGGCCTTGTACTGCCAGCTGATCTTGCCGGTTGCGACATTGACGGCGCTCAGCGTGCCATCCACCGGGAATTCATCGGTGGGCGAGGGCTTCTGGGTGCCGCCGACCTGCTGGCCCACCGTGGGCGTGCCGGGCACATATTTGGGAAAGGGAAAAGCGGTGACGGTGAAAGCCTGGTTGATTCCCATCGTGTAGAAGTGCTGCGTCAGCGGCGAATAGGAGGCCGGCGACCACAGATTGCCGCCATTGATTCCGGGATAGCGGCTGAACGGCTTGTCGGAAGGAATGACGAACATGTCCTTGGCCTGCTTCACGAAGGCTTCCGACTTGTGCAGCAGCTTGCCGGTAAGGCGGTTGACGATGAAGACATTGCCCAGCTTGCCCGCCTCCGCCGCGGCGGGAATGACGTTGCCCTTTTCGTCCTTGTAGTCGAACAGCACCACGGGGCTGGGGCAGTCATAGTCCCATACGTCGTGCGGGACCTGCTGGTTCCACCAGGCCAGCGTGCCGTCCTTGGCGTGGATGGCGACAATGGAGTCGGTATAGGCATTGTCGCCCTTGCGGTTCTCGCCCCAGTAGTCGGGATTGGGGTTGCCGGTGGCAAAGAGGATCAGTCCGTTCTTGGGGTCGATGGCGGGGGTGTTCCACACCGAGCCGCCGCCATATTTCCAACTGTCCTCGCTCCAGCTCTCGCCGCCGGGCTGGCCGGGTGCGGCCGTGGTATGGAAACGCCACACCAGCTTGCCGGTATTGGCGTCCAACGCCTCGACAAAGCCGCGTGTGGGATATTCGGCGCCCGAATTTCCCACGATCACCATGCCGTTATAGACCTGGGGCGCCATGGTGAAGGCGTAATAGTGGGTCGGCGCGGGAATGGTGTCCGCGATCACGCTTTTCCATGCCACCTCGCCGGTCCTGGCATCGAGAGCCACCACATGGCCGTCGAGCTGGGCGACGAACACCTTGCCATAGGCCACGGCCACGCCGCGGGTCTGTGGCCCGCAGCAATTGTCGGTGTAACCGAGCACGGGATTATAGGTCCATTTCAGCGCGCCCGTGGCCGCGTCATAGGCCTGAACATGGTCAAAGGGCGCGGCAATATACATGGTGCCATCCACCACGATGGGCGTCGCCTCGAAGCTGTTGACAATGCCGGTATGGATCATCGTCACAAGTGACAGCTTCTTCACATTGTCCCGGGTGATGGCGGTCAACGGCGAGAATCGCTGATTGTCGTAGGTGCGGCCGTAAAGCAGCCAGTTGTCCATGTCCTTGTCCGCCGCCAGGAGCTGGGCATCGGTGCTGGCGACATTTGCCGTTACCGCCTCGCTGGTGATGGTGACAGGCATGGCCGGCTTGGCGGGCTCGGCGGCCCGTTCCTGAGCCCACACCGGCGCCGACAGCACCGCTGCCGCAAGCAATGCAATTCGCAATCTCATCATGGTCCCCCCGGCGATGACTGGCGCCTTCTGCCGGACTATAGGAAGAGCGGTGCCACAAGTCAGCGGGCGGATTTCTTCGCAGCTGCGGCAGGAAAAGAGGCTTCGGCTTCCTCATGCGCGAGCAGGCCAGGATACTTGTCGTCGGAAGCGCCAATATGGATCTGGTGGCCTATTGCGACCGGCTGCCCCGGCCGGGCGAGACCCTGCTGGGTGGGGACTTTGCCACATTCCCCGGCGGCAAGGGCGCCAACCAGGCAGTGGCGGTGGCGCGCGCCGGCGGCAAAGTGGCCTTTCTGGGCCGGGTTGGCGCCGATGATTTCGGAATCCGGCTTCGTGCCGGTCTTGCCGCCGATGGCGTGGACACGCGCTGGCTGGAAAGCGTGGAGGGTCCTTCCGGGGTGGCGGTGATCCTGGCGGGCGGCGGCGACAATATGATCGTGGTGGCGCCGGGCGCCAATTCGACGCTGGACTCCACTGCCTTGGCGGCGGAGGCCTTTGCCGGCGCAAGGCTGGTGCTGTGCCAGCTTGAGATACCATTGGATGGGGTGATCGCGGCTGCGCGCTGCGCGCACGAGGCGGGCGCCGCATTCATGCTCGATCCCGCGCCGGCACGGGCGCTGCCGCGCGACCTGCTGGAGGAGGTCGACTGGCTGGTGCCGAACGAAAGCGAGGCCTGCGCGCTGTTGGGCCGCGATGCCCTGGGCGATCCTTTGGATGCGGCGGGTGCCCTGGCGGCGCTTGGGCCGCGCGGCGTGGTGCTCAAGCGCGGCGCGGAAGGTGTTGTGCTGGTGGGTGCCGACAAGATGCCGGTCGTGATCCCCGCCCCGGCCGTCGAGGTGGCTGACACCATAGCGGCCGGCGACGCCTTCGCCGGCGCCTTCGCCGTGGCTTTGGGCGAGGGGCTGCCGCCTGCCGGTGCGGCGCGTTTTGCCACCGTGGCGGCCTCGTTATCGGTCACGCGCACCGGCGCCCAGCCCTCCATGGCGCGGCGGACGGAGATTGACGCGGCCATGCGCCGGTACGGCCAGGGTTTTCCCGCATAATCAATGCCCTGACTGCCTTCACGGCACATTAAGCATCCGGCAATTACATTACCCTTCTTCTACCGAAGGGGGCGCAGTTGCGCGAAGTTTGGAGCCAGTCACCGGAGGCGCCGCCTGTTGCGGGC
>JBEHXB010000279.1:0-4044 GCA_048498895.1 Pseudomonadota bacterium | reverse complement strand
CCGGTCAAGCGCCCCCGCGCTCAACCGTTAGGATGCATAATCCGGCGATAAGATAAAGGTGTGGGTTGAGTTTCCTCACCGCCGACACGAGTTGTAGAATGGTGGTGCCCGGCATCCACAGGGCGCTCGAACGCTACCCACCCGAAGCGTTCATCGCCAACAGGAGGCCATCCAGAGGAGGTGATCGCCCTCATTTTTGAGCACGATCAATTCTCATGTGGGTTTTCCTGCCACTGTCAAGCCGGCAGGGGGACAATCATGTCAAGTCCTGAGCATTTTGACGGTCGCGCCGCCGCATACCGTCAGCTCGCCCAAAACTCCCCGGACGAGAGATCGGCGGGCGACATGTTTGAAATCGCTGGTCTGTTCAGCTCTATGGCGAACGACCTCAGGCTTCTAAGACAAGCCCACACAAAACCTCATGCGTGCGCCGATCAGTAATGCTGCGCGGCGTATGAAGCGCTGGCGCAGCCCAGCCATGAGCGACACCTCCGCACCCTTGCCGGATATATAGACTTCAACATCAGGATGGCGAGGCTGCCCGATTTCGTGACATTCGCTTCGTCCGCCTTGGGTCAATACAAGACGGAAGGCAGCCACGCTCCGTCGGGCTCGTTATAAAGGCCGATAGTCATCAGCGTCATCGTTTGCGTCACGCGCAAACCTTCGGCGAGGCACCAACGCATCAAGTCGCCATTGCGCGACGGAACAAGAAAACCGGGGCCAAGATAGGCGGGAGCAGCACCAATCAGCGCCTTCATGTCATCTGTAGTTTCGCCTACCGCGTGACCGAAATATGCAATCAAGGTGGCATAACCCGTGATGCGACCTGCGCGCTCCACGACGCTTGCTGTTCCTTGAGCAATGGCATCGGCCAATTCTCCGCTACGATCATGCCCATGCACCCGAAAACACACGGCATTGCAGGCAGACAGATCGCCCGAGCGCGCCGCACGCACGGTACATCCAGGCACCGACTTCCCTATGGTCGGCCCTTGCAAGCACGCGATGTGCTCACGAGCATCAAACCCCAGTTTGAGATAAAGCGACAAAGAGCGGTTATGATAGCCGGCCTGGAGCAATCGGATTCCCACTAAGCCGCGCTCTCGCGCGCGGTCCATGACTGCTTGCATCAACAATCGACCAACTTGACCATTCTGGTCCCCCGGTTCGACCGTGATTGGTCCAAGACCGGCAATTGGATTGCGCTCATCCAAGAAATTTGTGCCGACGATGCGCCCGTCGATCTCCGCCACAATATCGTAGAACTCTTCGTGACGGATCATGTTACCGAGCAAGCCAGCCGCAGCTTCCGGAGTGGGGAAATCCGGGGCGAAATTGTGTGCCTCAGCGATGTCCTTAAACGCGCGATAGCAAATGGCACCGGCACTAACAGCGTCGGCCTCTCGGCCTCTTCTTAAAGCGATCATTTTGGGCTCCCCAGCTCCTACCGCCCGACCACGATATCACCGATAGCGGATTCCGGTCTATCTGGCTTTGCGTCCCGATCTGGTTTGCGCCTGCATTGCCGCCATCTTGTCGGACAGCGGTCATGGGGCCTCTCGCTCATCAGGTATATAGACCACAACATCAGGATGGTGAGCCCGCCGATTTCGTGATATTCGCATTGAACGGACATTCAGGTGCCTTGACCAGGCCTTGCTCCGCTTGCGAGCCGCAGAGGCGCTATCTGGGATTGCATCCGGGCAGAGAGGGGCAACGCCATGACAACCGCGGAGGCACGGATCGCGCCATTTCACCTGGGCGCGCGCTTTTCCCCCAATCACAAATGGGACCGGAATGCGTTCCTTTTTCTGGTCGGGTTGATCTGGCTGGGCGTCCTGATGGGATTTGTGCCCGACATCCTCAAACATCTGCGAACTGGTCTGCCTTTCCCATTCATCGTCCACGTTCATGCCGCGCTGTTTGTCGGCTGGCTCCTGCTGCTGACGGGACAAGTGCTGCTTATCCGCGCCCGGCGGACCAACGTCCATCGGAAGTTGGGCCTTGTGGGCATGGCGATGGCGCCGCTGATGGTCGTGGCAGGAGTCGCCGCCTCCATCATCGTTGAAAAGACCAATTTCGGCACCCCGCTCAGTCGCCCGCCCTTCCTAGCCATCGAGTTTACCGACATGCTGGCCTTTGCAGGACTGTCAGGCGCGGCACTCATCCTGCGCGGCGACACATCAGCTCATAAGAGACTCATCCTGCTCGCCACATTCTATATTGCTGATGCGGGCTACTCACGGTGGCTGGGGCCAAGCATTGTTCACTTATTGGGCCGCGACTCCGCCGGCATGTTCAGCGCACTTTATCTTGGCACCGACCTCCTGCTTCTCGCTTTGGGTGGGTACGACTTGGTTACGCGCAAGCGGCTGCACCCCGCCTTTGTCGCGGGAAGCCTGTGGATTCTGGCGTGCCAGTTCGGGGGCGTAAGCCTGTATCGCCTGCCGGAATGGAAGCCGGTGGCGCTGGCGATTATCGGCCACTAGGAACACAAAATCGCGCGCGTATCGAAAGTTCGCTTTGGGTTAACAGCGGCCATTCGCCCTTATGACCGGCATTCCGGGTATCTAGACCACGACATCAGAAGATTGTGCCCTCCGGCGGCGATCTCCAGCGCGCGCCGCCTCACCCAGTGGGATGCATGATCCGCCGATACGACAACGCCTCGGCGACATGGGCGCGGGCGACGGTGTCAGCCCCGGCCAGGTCGGCGATGGTGCGCGCCACCTTCAGCACCCGGTGATAGCCGCGCGCCGACAGGCGCATCCGCTCCGCCGCCTCGGTCAAAAGCTTCGCCCCTGCCGCATCGGGCGCGGCGACCTTGTCCAGCAATTCGCCTTCGGCCTCGGCATTGGTGCGGACGGAATGATTCTTGAAGCGTTCGCGCTGGATGGCCCGGGCCTTCGCCACCCTTGCGGCGACCTCGGCGCTGCCTTCGGCGGGCGGCGGCAGGGCAAGATCGGCGGCCGACACCGCGGCGACATCGACATGGATGTCGATGCGGTCGAACAGCGGCCCGGAAATGCGCGACTGGTAGTCCACCGCGCATTTGGGCGCGCGGCCGCAGGACTGGCGCGGATCGCTAAGGTATCCGCAGCGGCAGGGGTTCATCGCCGCCACCAGTTGAAACCGCGCCGGATAGCGCAGATGGGCGTTGGCGCGCGCCACCACCGCCTCGCCCGTCTCGATCGGCTGACGCAGACTGTCCAGCACCACCCGGGCGAATTCCGGCAGCTCGTCCAGGAACAGCACGCCCAGATGCGCCAGCGACACCTCGCCCGGCTTCACTTTCAGCCCGCCGCCGACCAGTGCCGCCATCGACGCGGAATGATGCGGATTGCGGAAGGGCCGGGCGCGGCTGATGGCGCCGTCCTCCAGCGCGCCGGCCAGCGACTGGATCATGCTGATCTCCAGCGCCTCGCGCGCGTCCAGCGGCGGCAGCAGGCCGGGCAGCCGCGCGGCCATCATCGACTTGCCCGCGCCGGGCGGGCCGATCATCAGAAGATTGTGCCCGCCGGCGGCGGCGATCTCCAGCGCGCGCTTGGCGCTCTCCTGTCCCTTGACGTCGCGCAGGTCGGGCGCGGCGCGGCCCGCCACTGCGACTTTCGGCGCCGGCGGCGTCAGCACACTGGCGCCCTTCATGTGATTGACCAGCGCGATCAGCGACGGCGCCGCCAGAATGTCGATGGCGCCGGCGAAGGCCGCTTCCGGTCCGTTGTCGGCGGGACAGATCAGGCCCCGGCCCTGCTCTGATGCCGCCAGCGCGGCGGGCAGGACGCCGGTGACCGGCGTGACCTGTGCATCCAGCGACAGCTCGCCCAGCGCGACGAAGTTCGCCATCTCGCTGGCGGGCACCACGCCCATCGCCGCCAGAAGGCCCAGCGCGATGGGAAGATCATAATGCGACCCTTCCTTGGGCAGGTCTGCCGGGGCGAGATTGACGGTGATGCGCTTGAAGGGCAGGGCCAGGCCGATGGCCGACAGCGCCGCGCGCACCCGCTCGCGGCTTTCACCCACCGCCTTGTCGGCCAGGCCGAC
>JBEHXB010000278.1:0-4044 GCA_048498895.1 Pseudomonadota bacterium | reverse complement strand
GTCGCTGAAGCTGTTCACGCGGCGCAGCGGCTGGAACAGCTTCATCCATACCGCCACCACCGCCAGCGTGCCCAGCCCGCCCAGGACCACGGCCGGCACAGTGCCGAACAGCGCCGCCGTGGTGCCCGATTCGAATTCTCCCAGTTCGTTGGAGGCGCCGATGAACAGCATCGACACCGCCGAGACGCGTCCGCGCATGGCATCGGGCGTCGACAACTGGATCAGGCTGCCGCGGATATTGACGCTGACCATGTCGGAGGCGCCCAGCACGAACAGCGCGGCCAGTGACAGCGGAAACCAGACCGACAGGCCAAAGACGATGGTGGCGATGCCGAAAACCGCAACCGCGGCGAACATCTTTGCGCCGACGTGGCGGCGTATCGGCCAATGGGTCAGATAGAAGGCCATCGCGAACGCGCCCGCCGCCGGCGCGCTGCGCAGGAAACCCAGGCCCACCGGCCCCACATGCAGGATGTCGCGGGCATAGACGGGCAGAAGCGCGGTCGCCCCGCCCAGCAGCACCGCGAACAGGTCCAGGCTGATCGCTCCCAGGACCACCGGCCGTGTGCGCACGAAGCGCACGCCTTCGGCCACCCGCTCGAAGCGCGAGAGCAGCGAATGTTCCGGAACATGGCGCCGCCCGCCCAATTGCGAGACGATCAGCGCCGCGCCGATGAAGCCAAGGATGCAGATGGAATAGACCGCCACCGGTCCCAGCGCATAAAGAAACCCGCCCAGCGCCGGCCCGGAGATCACCGCCGTTGTGAAGACCGAAGAGGAAAAAGCCAGGGCGCGAGTCAGCTTCTCCGGCGCGACCAGGAAGGGCAGCAGCGAAGAGCCGGAAGGGCCGGAAAAGCCGCGCGCGGCACCGAACAGCACCAGCACCAGATAGAAGGGCCAGGCGGTGTGCGGCGAATAAAGGCTCAGGCCCAGGAACAGCGCGCTGCAACTGGCCTGCAGCCCCGCGGCCAGGGCATAGACGCGGCGCTGGTTGAAGCGGTCGGTGATGTCGCCCGCGGGGAGGGTCAGCAGGAACATGGGCAGGAACTGGCACAGGCCCACAAGGCCCAGCGCCAGCGGCGTGCGCTCCATGTCATAGATCTGCCACCCGATCGCCACCGACTGGACCTGGACGGCCACGGTGGAGATGAAACGGGAAGTGACGAAGAGATTCAGGTCGCGGGGTCGATAGAGGGTCGGCGCAGTGTCGTTCATGAGCCGCCGTTCCTTAGCATGGCGGCGGCGCCGGCGGGCGCGTTTTCACCTGCAAGCCCCGGCTATTCGCCCACGCCCGGCGGGCTGGAATTCTGCAGATGCAGGACCTGGGTATTGCTGCCCGCTGCGACCGTGAATTTCACACGATCGAATCCGGGCTTTGACAGGACCGGATGCGCGTCGCGGGAAAAACCATAGGGCTCCATCGGCAGACCGATCCAGCTCTTGTCCATGCGGTCGTTGGCGTTCACGTCCTGATAGGCCTCGATGGCATAGATGCCCGGCACCAGATTCTTAAGGGTGATGACCGTCTCGCCGTCCACCACGGGCACGTCGGCGGAGGCCACCGGGTTGGTGTCGGTGCGATAGCCCGCGGCATCATAAAGGCCCAGCCGCATCACCCCGCCCTGCGAGGAAACATTCCGGATATGGATCTGCAGGGTGGCGGCGCCGGACGCGGGTTCGGCCATCGCGGTTGCGGTCAGGCCGATGGCCAGCGCGGCGGCCAATGCCGCGGCCATCCCTGGTATCCGCCGTTCCTCCGTATACATCCTGTTCCGGTTTCCCGCGCCGTCCAAAAACAAAGTGGCGACCCCAAGGGGCCGCCACCGGGTATTTGAGTCGTGAGGCCGGAAATTTCAACCCAACTTAGGTTCCAGTTTCTTACAGGCCTCGATCAGGCCCTTCACCGCGCCGGCCGACTTTTCCAGCCCGGCCTTCTCCTCGGCGGTGAGATCCAGTTCCACGATGCGCTCGATGCCCTTCTGGCCGATCACCACGGGCAGGCCGACATAGAGATCCTTGATGCCATAGGGGCCGTTGACGTGCACCGCGCACGGCAGCACGCGCTTCTGATCCTTCAGATAGCTTTCCGCCATTGCGATGGCGCTGGTGGCCGGCGCGTAATAGGCCGAGCCGGTCTTGAGCAGGCCCACGATTTCGGCGCCGCCGTTGCGGGTGCGCTCGACGATTGCGTCCAGCCTGTCCTGCTTGATCCAGCCCATCTTCACCAGCTCGGGCAGCGCGATGCCGGCGACGGTCGAGAAGCGCGGCATCGGCACCATCGTGTCGCCATGGCCGCCCAGCACGAAGGCGGAAACATCTTCCACCGACACGCCCATTTCCTCGGCCAGGAAATGACGGAAGCGCGCGCTGTCCAGCACGCCGGCCATGCCCACGATCTTGCCGTGCGGCAGGCCGGAGAATTTCTGCAGCGCCCACACCATCGCATCCAGCGGATTGGTGATGCAGATCACGAAGGCATTGGGGCAGTTGGCCTTGATGCCCTCGCCCACCGCCGCCATCACCTTCAGGTTGATGCCCAGAAGATCGTCGCGGCTCATGCCGGGCTTGCGCGGCACGCCGGCGGTGACGATCACCACATCGGCGCCGGCGATGTCGGCATAGGAATTGGTGCCCTTCATGGCGGCATTGAAGCCCTCGACCGGACCGGACTGGGCGAGATCGAGCGCCTTGCCCTGGGGCAGGCCTTCGGCGATGTCGAAAATCACCACGTCGCCCAGTTCTTTCAGGGCTACGAGATGGGCCAGGGTGCCGCCAATCTGTCCGCCGCCGATCAAAGCAATTTTCTTGCGCGCCATGGGGATGTCCTTCTTTTCCGGGGAAAATGCGTGGCGCTACCTAGCCCTTGGGGACCTCGGCCGCAAGCGGACACATCGTCCTGACGGGGCCGGCGGGCCGGGCGGACATTATACCGGCCTGTGGGGCTGGGGCACGGCGCCGTCACCGCGCCCGCCCTCCTGCAAACGGAAATCCTGGCGGCGCACGCGCGGCAGGCTTTCGGGAAAATTGTCGCGGATGAAGGCGATCAGCTTCTCGCGCACTTCGCAGCGCAGGTCCCAGGCGCGCGGAGAATCCGCGGCACTGGCCAGCACGCGCACTTCCATCACCTGCGGTTTCGCGTCGGAGACCTGCACGTTGACTACCTGGCCGTCCCACAGCCGCGAGGATTTGACGATTTCCTCCGCCTTGGCGCGCACCGCGTCCATCGGCAACGTGTAATCGGCATAGACGAAGACCGAACCGATGATCGAGGCGGAGGAACGGGTCCAGTTGGTGAAGGGATTGGCGAACAGGTAGGACAGCGGCACAACCAGCCGCCGCCAGTCCCACAGCCGCACCACGATGTAGGTGGAGTTGATTTCCTCCACCCAGCCCCATTCGCCCGCGATTACCACCGCGTCTTCCAGGCGCAGCGGCTGGGTCAGCGCCAGTTGCACGCCGGCGATCAGGTTCTCCAGCAGGGGCCGGGCGGCGAGGCCGGCCACGATGCCCGCGACGCCCGCCGAGGCGAACAGCGATATGCCGAACTGGCGCACGCCATCGAAGCTCATCAGCGCGAAGGCCGCGGTCAGCAGCACCAGAAACACACTGGTGGCCTGGCGAAAGATGCGCATCTGGGTGGCGGCCTTGCGCGCCATCAGATTGTCGGCGGCATCGAGCTGCAGGCCGCGCACATAATGGTCGATGAAGAGATTGGCGGCGGCCAGGGCGATCCAGCCCAGAAGCACGATGAACAGCGCGATGAATATGTGATGGACGCTGAGTTCGGCATCGCGTGTCAGTGGCGCCAGCGGGACTGCCAGCACCAGCGCGAACAGCACGATGGCATAGCGGCCCAGCCGCCTTGTGCGGACGAAGACGCTCTGCAGCATCGGATGCCAGCCGGCCGCGCGCTTGCTCAGCCAGGCGATCAGGACGCGTTGCAGAACAAAACCGATCGAAACGATGACGATGAAGAGAATGCATGCGACCAGCCAGGCCGGCAGCCAGCCCTGCAGCTTGTCGATCATGCCGTTCCAGAACGCC
>JBEHXB010000277.1:0-4047 GCA_048498895.1 Pseudomonadota bacterium | reverse complement strand
GCGAGGATCGCCTTCATCGCCTCGGTCGCGTCCGTTCCCTGGGCCGTAATTTCGACCTCCTTGCCCATCGAGGCCGCCAGCATCATCAGTCCCATGATGGAGCGGCCATTGGCCGAAACGCCGTCCCGGATCACATGGATGTCGGACTGAAACCGCGACGCGGCTTCCACGATCTTGGCGCTGGCGCGCGCATGCAATCCCTTCTTGTTGGGAATGATCACGCGCGCGCGCAGCACTTCGCTCATCAGTCCCGTTTGCTCCCCGTCAGCCCAGGTCGGCGCTGCCCGCGCGCATGTATTTGCGTCCGGCTTCGATGGCTTCCTTCACCGCCTGCTCCAGCGGCAGACGGGCGCGGATGTCGATCAGCTTGATCAGGCTGGGCAGGTTGACGCCGGCCAGCACTTCGATCTTGCCTTTCTCCAGCAGGGTCAGCGCCAGGTTGCAGGGCGTGCCGCCGAACATGTCGGTGGCGATGATCACGCCGCGCCCCACATCGACGGAGTTGGCGGCGGCGGCGATTTCGCGCTGGCGCCGCTCGATATCATCTTCAGGTCCGATGCAGACGGCGCGCAAATGGGTCTGGGGCCCGACCATATGCTCCATGGCTGAGATGAATTCCTGTGCCAGGCGGCCATGGGTTACTAGAACGATACCGATCATGACGATTCCGTGAAGAGGCGCGGACGATAGCAAAAGCCTTCGGCAGGGGAAGACTTATTTGCCGGACTGGTAACCGGCCATGCCGCTAGCCCTGGTTAAAAGTGTCGCGGAACGTGCCCGCGCGGTATGCGGCCAGCGCCGCGCGGATGCGCGCGGCGGCGGAAGCCAGCCGGGCGTCCAGCAGAATGTGTGGCGGAAAGGTGGCGGGCATCAGCGGCGCGGGCGGACGCCAGCGCGACGGCTCCGGCAATCTGGCGCCTTGCGCGCCCAGTTCAGCAACCAAGGCGACGGGCACGCCGGCCCGCACGGGCAGTTTGATAATTCCCAGCCCCCGAATTTCCATCAGCCCGCGAATGGCGGCGGGCGCGCTGGCGCGAAGCACACCGTTTTTCACTGTCAGGATGGTGCGGTCGTCCGCCACCAGGCGAGCGCCGCTGTCGATCAGTTGCAGCGCCAGGTCCGACTTGCCGGCGCCGCTTGCGCCCAGCAGCAGCACGCCCAGCCGGCCGATGGTAACACAGCTGGCATGGATATTGACCTGTGCGATGTCCGGGCTCACGTCGATTCCACCGGCATCTCCACCACCAGCCGCGCGCCGCCGCCCTGGGCTCCGCCGGGCGCGCGGTTCTCCGCCCATATGTGTCCGCCAGTGCCGGCGACGATCTGGCGGGCAATGGACAGCCCCAGCCCCGAATTGCGTCCAAAGGTTTCGGTCGGCCGTTCCGTGTAGAAGCGCTGGAAAATCGATTCCAGATTGTCGGGCGGGATTCCCGGGCCCTCATCCTCGACCGTTACCCTGGCGCTTCCGGCGTGGCGCGCGGCGCTGATCGTGACCTTGCCTCCCTGCGGGCTGAACGAGATGGCGTTGTCGATCAGGTTGCGGAACACCTGGCCCAGCCGCTCGTCGCGTCCGCGCACAATGGCCCCGGCGGGCAGCTGGTCGTCCAGCATAAATTCCACGCCGCGCGGATTGTCCGTCATGCGATAGATGTCGATGATGGTCGCCAGAAGCCGCGACAGGTTCACCGGCTCCGGCGACTCGCGCGACAGTTCGGCATCCAGGCGCGACGCATCCGAGATATCGGTGATCAGGCGGTCGATGCGCTTGATGTCGCCGCGAATGATGCGCAGCAGGCTGGTACGTCCTTCTTCATCCTTGGCGCGGGAGAACATCTCCACCGCGCTGGCCAGCGAGGTGAGGGGGTTCTTCAGTTCATGCGCCACGTCGGCGGCGAAGCTCTCGATGGCGTCGATGCGGTCGTAAAGGTCGGCGGTCATCGCCTTCAGGCTGTCGGCAAGGTCGCCGATCTCGTCGTCGCGCTCGGGGAAATTGGGGATGTCGCGCCGCGCGCCGCGCCCGAAGCGCACCCGGTCGGCCGCCGCCGCCAGGCGCCTGACCGGCTCGGCGATGGTGCCCGCCAGGTAGAGCGACGACAGCAGCATCACCATGAACGCCACCGCGAAGACCTCGATCAGGGTGGCGCGCTCCTGGCGCAGGATGTCGTCAATGTCGCCGCCCTCGGTGGAAAGGAGCAGCGCGCCATAGATGGTGCGAAACGGCTTCTGCTGGATCGGCGCGGCAACCGACAGGATCAGGCGGTTGCGGTCGTCCACCCGCTCGGCGTTGGCGGTGACGCCGTTCAGCGCCTGGGCGACTTCGTGGTAGACCCGGCCATTGTCGCCGGCTTCGTAATAGGGCTGCAGCCGCGCGAAGGGGCGCACGCCCATGACCCCTTCATAGAGACGATTGACCCATTGCTTGAACTGGCTCCAGCGGTCCAGTGGCGCCAGCTCCTGCACCTGCACGATATTGCGCGGCAGAAGATAGCGCGTGTCGCTGGCCAGCCGGCCGCTGGGCAGGTAAAGCCGCCCGCGCAGCCGTGTCGGCGCGATGAGCTGGCGCAACAGCAGCTCGGCCTCTCCGACACGCAGGGTATGGGTGTCGGTGTCGGCGGCGTATTCGGCCAAGGTGCCGCCGACGATGGCGGCCTGTTCCTGGATGCCGGTCAGGCGTTCTTCCACCAGGCCGCGGCCGGACGCCTGCACAAGAATAACGCCGCCCGTCAGCACGATCAGCGCCAGGGCGTTGAAAGCGATAATCCGCCAGGTCAGGGCCGAAAAGTGCGGCACGATCCTCTATTCGCGGTAGCGATAGCCAACGCCGTATAGCGTTTCGATCGCGTCGAAATCGTCAGCCACCGCCTTGAATTTCTTGCGCAGCCGCTTGATGTGGCTGTCGATGGTGCGGTCGTCGACATAGACCTGGTCGTCATAGGCCGCGTCCATCAGGCTGTCGCGGCTTTTGACGAAGCCCGGACGCTGGGCCAGCGCCTGCAGGATCAGGAATTCCGTGACCGTCAGGCGCACGGGCCTGCCATCCCAGGTGCATTCGTGGCGCTGGGGATCGAGCGCCAGCTTGCCGCGCACCAGCGCCTCGCTCTTGCTGGGCTCGCCGGGCGTGGCGGGGCCCGGCTTGCTGTCCGCGCGGCGCAGCACCGCGCGCACGCGTTCAAGCAGCAGGCGCTGCGAGAAGGGCTTGCGGATATAATCGTCGGCGCCTGCATTGAGGCCCATCAGTTCGTCGATTTCTTCGTCCTTGCTGGTCAGGAAGATCACCGGCAGCGCCTCGTTGGCCTGGCGCAGGCGGCGCAGCAGCTCCAGCCCGTCCATGCGCGGCATCTTGATGTCCAGGATGGCCATGTCCGGCGGCGTGGTGGTCAGCGCGGTCAGGGCGGCAGCGCCGTCCGTGAAGGTGCGGACGTGATAGCCTTCCTGCTCCAGCAACATGCTCACCGAGGCGAGGATGTTCTTGTCGTCGTCAACCAGCGCGATCGTGGCCATGGATTCCGTTCGAAATATTGGAAACCCTAGTATAAGCCTATGAACAACAATGCAAAGTCCAAAAGGTTCCGGGCTTGAACCCTCTCGATAATGGCCGGCGGTTCGCCGGCAATGTCGCATTTTACGAGCGCTTTCGCCTGGCCTATCCCGACCGTCTGGTGCGCCGGGTGGCGGCGCTGGCCGGGCTGGCGCCGGGCGATTCGGTGCTGGACCTGGGGACCGGCACCGGGATGCTGGCGATCCCACTGGCGCGGCTGGGTTTTCGGGTGACGGCGCTGGACCCGGAGCCCGCCATGCTGGCGTCCGCCAGGGCATCCGCCGCCGCGGCCGGCGTGGCGGTGGATTTTCGCCAAGCTGCTTCCCAGGACCTGACGCCGGACATGGGGCCATACCGGCTGGTGACCATCGGGCGCGCCTTTCACTGGATGGATGGCGCCGCGACCCTGGCCATGCTGGACCGCATCGTCGCGCCCGGCGGCGGCGTCGCCCTGTTCCACGACGCCCATCCCCCGGTGGATGAGAACCGCTGGTTCAAGACTCTCTGTG
>JBEHXB010000276.1:0-4056 GCA_048498895.1 Pseudomonadota bacterium | reverse complement strand
GTGAAAAGCCTTTTCCTTGGTCGGTGCCTCTGCGACCCGCTATCTTCGGCAGCGAGGGCGGCCAAACTGGCTCACTACCGTTCGCCGCTATTTGCGGGCTATGGAAGCCAGGATGCGGCCCATCGCGCAAAGCGCGATGCCTCCCCAGATACCTCTCATTACCCCAGCCCTTATTTATGGGCGCGCAGGTTGTAAAGATCAGTCCTGCAATTTCGCGCGCGCGAATTTCTCCACGCGGCCATAGTCGATCTTTCCGGTGCCGAGCACCGGTATATTTTCCAAGGTTAACAGGTGGCGCGGCACCGCAAGCTCGGTGACGCCGTGATTTTGCGCCCAACCAATCAGGTCCACGCGGCGCGCATCCGGCGCATCGGTCACAAGCACGACCTGCTCGCCCTTGCGCCCGTCTGGCACCGCGACGGCGGCATGCGTGTGGTCCGGCCACAGGGCGGCGGCGATGTTCTCCACGACCGCCAGCGACACCGTCTCGCCGCCGATCTTGGCGAAACGCTTCAGGCGGCCGCGAATGGCGATGAAGCCTTCGCCGTCGATCGAGACGATATCGCCGGTGTCATACCAGCCGTCTTGCGGGGGCATGATGTGGCCTGGCGCGTCGGCCCGGATGTATCCCAGCATGATGTTGGGCCCCTTCAGCAGAAGCCGCCCGGCGCCGGAGATTCCTTCCACCGGCTCCAGCCGCGTTTCCATCCCGGCCATCAGCCGGCCCACCGTGCCGGGATGGTTGGCCTCGACCTGGTTTGCGGCCACGACCGGCGAGGCTTCCGTCACGCCATAGCCTTCCAGCAGGGTTATGCCGTATTTGCGCCGCACGAAGCTTCGCGTCTCGTCGCGCAGCCGCTCGGCCCCGCAAACCGCCAGGCGCAGCGAGTTCAGGTCGCCCGGTTCGCCCGCGCGCGCATACTGGTTGATGAAGGTATCGGTCGACAAAAGGATGGTGGCGCCTGTCGCGCGAATCCGCCGCGCAATCTCCCTGGGCTGAAGCGGCGTGGGATGACAGACCAGCTTCACGCCCGCGATCAGCGGCAACAGCGTGCCCACCGTCAGGCCGAAACAGTGGAAGATGGGCAGGGGATTGAACACCACATCGCCGGGATAGATGTCGATATGGGCGCGCACCTGGCCCAGATTGGCCAGGATGTTCCGGTGGCTCAGCACCACGCCCTTGGGTTCGCCTTCGGTGCCCGAGGTGAACAGGATCACCGCGGGCTTTCGGGGATCGACCTTGCGGGACATGAAGGACGGCACCAGCTTGCCCACCACCGCCGCCAGCTTGTCGGCCGCGGTCAGCTCTTTTCGCACATCCTCCAGATAGACGATCTCGTAATCCGCCAGCGCGGCGATCTCGTCTTCCAGCCCGGCGACCTCCACCAGCCGCCGGGCGGTGATGATGCGCCTTGCCTGGGCGATGCGAAGCGCGCTCTTCAACCCGGCCGCACCGCTGGTGAAGTTGAGCATGGTGGGAATGCGGCCATAGGCGGACAGCGCCAGAAAGCAAAGCGTCCCCGCCGCCCCCGTGGGCAGCATGACGGCCACATATTCGCCCCGCGCGGTGCCCTTTTTCAGCGCGTGGCCAAGGGCAAAGCTGGCACGGATGATTTCGTCATAGGTAAGGGTGCGTCCGTCGCCGTCCACCAGGATGGGGGTGCTGCCGCCCAACCGGCTGCGTGCGCCGACAAGGGCGTCGAAAATGGAGCGTTCCGCATCCCGAAGATCGAACGGGATACGAAAGCTTTTGCCTTCCTGCATCGGTCCTTCCGCCGTCGTTGGAAGGCCCTGTTTAACTCATGTTGCGTGGAAATGCCCGATCCAGCTCTGAAAATCGCGGATGAGGCGGGCACGCCCCGATGGCGAGGCATTATGCATCAGCCGCGCAAGCTGGGCGCGCAGGGGCCTGGATTCGGCCCACAATTTCTCGGCCGGAGGCTTGATGGCGCCGCCAATGGGCTTGATCACTTCCCGCCGCAGGCGGTCGGGGCCCACCAGCACCACCGCCAGCGCCGCCAGTCCGGCCGCGCCGAACACCACATAGGCGATCCGTGCCGGCCAGCTGGTGGCCATGCCGATCAGTGTCCGTTCGGCGCCGGGGGCACGATGTGTCCTTTCCACCGCGCGGACGGCGCGGCGGCTGGGACGCAGGGATTTCGAAGCGACACGGCTGGCCATGGCAAGAGCTCCTTCACGTTGAATCCTAGCAACGCATGGGAACCGGGATTGTTCATTGCGCAGAATCAACGGCAGCGAGGCGGATCAGTGGTCGCGAACCGACCCGTCCACCGCATCCCACATTTCGGGGAACTCCCATTCGGGAATGCCGCGCTCATTGTCCACCAGGTGCTCGTCCAGTTCGACTCCCAGGCCAGGCCCGTCCAGGTTGCCTTTCAGCAGGATCGCCCCGTCGGTCATCACCAGGGGCGTTTTGATGTAGCTCTTGCCCAGCGGGCTGCGGTCGACCCCCGGCGGACCGCCCTTTACGGCCTGAAGGCTGGGCACCTCATGGGCCAGGAAATTGGGAATCGACGCCGCTACATGCATGGAGGCCGCAAAGCCGATGATCCCTTCCTTGGAATGGGGCAGCATGTCGGCATAGAAGGCCTCGGCCAGGGCGGCGATCGCCTTCATCTCGGTGATGCCGCCCGTGTGCGTGATGTCGGGCTGCAAAAGCTGGGCTGCGCCGTCCACCAGAAGCTCGCGAAACTGCCATTTGGTCACCATGCGCTCTCCGGTGGCGAAGGGGACCGTGGTCTTCTTGGCCATCTCGGCCATCAGGGGCAGGTTCTGGAACTGGATCGGCTCCTCGAAGAACCAGGGACGGAACGGCTCCAGCGCCTTGATGATCTGCATGGCGGCAGGCGGCTCGTGCTCGCCATGCATCTCTATCCCCAGGTCGAAATCCGGGCCCACAAGTTCGCGTATCGCACGAACTTTCTCCACAAAGCCATCGATGTAATAGGGATTTTCCGATGCCCGCGACAGGCGCCCGCGCGTCGACGACACGCTGGTCTTCATTGATTTGTAGCCTTCCGCCAGGACATGGGTCCTGGTTTCCTCCACGCTCTCGGCCTGGCCATAGCACTTGATGCGGTCGCGCGTGGGACCGCCCAGAAGGTCATAGATGGGCGCGCCCAGCGCCTTGCCCTTGATGTCCCACATCGCGATGTCCACGGCCGACAGGGCGCTGGTGAGGATAATGTCGCCCCGATAGAAGGCGTGGCGGTAGATCGCCTGCCAGTGATGGGCGGGCCGGCGAGGGTCCTTGCCGACCAGATAGGGCTCCAGCTCCTTGATCGCCGCCACGACGGTGGGAATGCGTCCTTCGACCGTGCCTTCACCCAGCCCGGTGATCCCCGCATTGGTGTGCATCTTCACGAAAATAGTACGCAGCGAATTGACCGGGATGATCTCCAGTCCGGTGATGCTGATGGCATCGCGCGGATCCACCAGGGCCCTGGCGCCCGGCGTCGCGGCATGGGCCTGGCGCTCCGCGGCCAGCAACCCGGCCATGCCGGTGGTCATCAGCGACAGCCAATTTCGGCGGGACCAACCTCGGCGGGACAGGGGCATCGCACGCTTCCTTTTTCCGGGGACCGCTGGCCTGCCAAAAGCGCGTCTGTTGCCGGGGCCCCGTCCGGCTGCCCGAAAAGGGCCGCTTTTCATAGCGCATGGCCGGTCTGCATGTCAGGTGCGGCCGCCGCGCCAGATGATTTTTCACCGCCCTGCCGCTATATGTGCCCCCATGACCATCGTGATCGACGCCCTCAGGCCCCGCCATCCGGAAAAGGCCCACCGCCCAGACAACGCGGTGCCCCGGAAGCCCGACTGGATCCGGGTCAAGGCGCCGGTGAGCCGCGAATACATCGCCACCCGCGAGGTGGTACGCGAGAACAAACTCCACACCGTCTGCGAGGAGGCGGCCTGCCCGAACATCGGGGAGTGCTGGACCAAGCGCCATGCCACCTTGATGATCATGGGTGACACCTGCACCCGCGCCTGCGCCTTCTGCAATGTGAAGACGGGACTGCCGGCGCCCCTGGATGC
>JBEHXB010000275.1:0-4060 GCA_048498895.1 Pseudomonadota bacterium | reverse complement strand
CTGCCGCCGGCCGCCGCCAGCACGGCATGGCCGGCCGCGGTGTCCCATTCCATGGTGCGCCCGGTGCGCGGATAGATGTCGGCCTCGCCCGCCGCCACCAGGCAGAATTTCAGCGAGGAGCCCGCGCTGCGGAATTGCTTCACATCCAAACCTTTCAGGAACTCGGCGGTGGCCTGATCGCTGTGCGAGCGGCTCGCCACTACGACCAGGCCTTTCTGCGGCACGGGCCGCGCTGCGATTGCGTGCGCCTGATCCAGATCCGGCGTCATCTCGAACGCGCCGTCCGCATCGCCGGCGAACAGCCGGCCTATGGCGGGCGCATAGACCACGCCGGCCACCGGCAAACCGTCCACCACCTCGGCCAGGTTCACGGTGAATTCGCCATTGCGATTCAGGAACTCCCGGGTTCCGTCCAGGGGATCGACCAGGAAGAAATGCCCTTCCACGGCGGCAATCCGTCCGGCGGCTGCTTCCTCCTCGGCGACCACGGGAACGCCGGGAAACTGCGCCGCCAGTTCAGCCAGGATCAGCCTTTCGGCCTCTTCGTCGGCATCGGTGACGGGCGAGCGGTCCTGCTTGTGACGGACATCCACACCACTGGCGTAGTGGCGCATCACCACCGCGCCGGCCTTCACCACGATCGCGGCCAGGGTTTTCAGCCGCGTGCTCACGGCGGCGCCGGGCATTGTGACCATGTTAAGAATTCCTTAAGAGAATATGGCAAATTAACGAGTTGCTAACCATTGGGGCCGCATTGAGCTTTGCCATGAACGACATCGAATTCGCCGCACTGATGGTCAGCCGTGTCTGCCACGATCTTGTCGGGCCTTTGGGCGCGGTGGTCAACGGCATGGAAGTCCTTGAAGACGAACGCGACCCCGCCATGCGCGCCGACGCCATCAAGTTGGTGACCATGAGCGCCGACCAGGCCCTGGCCCGCATCCAGTTCATGCGCATTGCTTTCGGTGCGGCGGGATCGGCTGGCGCCGAGCTCGATCTGGGTGAAATCGGTCGGCTGGCAGCCGGTCTGCTGGAAGGCGGCAAGGTCACCCTCGACTGGGATGTGCCAAAGCTCTATTGGGCCAAGGATTGGGCCAAGCTGCTGATGAACGCCACCCTTCTGGCCGCCGACTGTCTGCCGCGGGGCGGGACGGTGGTGGTGAATGTCGCCGGCACGGGCGACGGCGTCAGCCCGGCGCCGCCGGGCTTTCGCATCCGCGCCCAGGGCCTCAATGCCCGGGTGACCGAGGAAGTCGACAGGTCCATCCGCGGTGAGGCACTCAGTGTCGATGCCCGCCATGTCCAGCCCTTCCTGACCCACAAGCTGTCACGCGCGGTCAATGCGGCCCTGACACTGACCGCGGTGGAAGGTGCGGTGGAGATAACAGCCGGGTAAAAAGGTCGCCAGGTAACGGCTCATTTACGCTATGGCCTTAGGTTTTGCGGGCACCGCCATGCTGCGCGTGCGCGCGCCACGGGAAATTTCTGCCCATGAAGCATTGTCTGGTCATTGACGACAGCCGCGTGATCCGCACCGTCGTGCGCCGCATCATCGAGGAATTGCGCTACTCGGTGGACGAGGCGGAAAACGGCACGGCAGCGCTACGCGCCTGCCGCGAAAAGATGCCCGACCTGATCGTGCTGGACTGGAACCTGCCCAGCATGAAGGGCGTCGAATTCGTCAGGTGCCTGCGGGGCCATGAAGGCGGCAGCCATCCCTTCATCCTGTTCTGCACGACGGAGAATGACGCCGGCGAGATTGCTCAGGCCCGCGCCGCCGGGGCCAATGATTGCATCCTCAAGCCCTTCGATCGCGCCGTGGTGCGCGCCAAACTTGCGGAAGTCGGCCTGAGCGCCGCCTGAAGGCGGTCGTGCAGTCCACGAGGCGTGCATTTCGCCGGCCGGCAATCAGACCAGGGTACGGCCGCTGAGGCGCTCCAGTATCCTTACCGGCGCGCGCGCGGGATCTGCCATCTGGACCACATCGAGGTGGAAGGTCTGTTCCAGCGCGAATTCTCCGCCCAGCGCCGCATGCAGAACCTGGTCGGTGAACACCGTCCAGCAGCTGCCCGCCGGAAAGCTGACCGCCTGTTGCGGGCTGGTCTTCTGGAAATCGTCGTCCAGCTTGGCGGCATCGTGCAGCGACAGCATCAACTCGTCATAGGGGCTGCGCCGGCCTCGTGTGATCCCCAGCATGTCCAGCAGCCACGACTTGCCGGGCATGTGCGGACCCACGCGCGGCAGGAACTTGCGGGCGAAATCCTCGAACGGCTCACCGACCTGCCAGCGACGCCGGCCCCCGTCGGGCGAGGTGTCGGGCGCCACATTTGCAAAGAAACGCAGGATGCGCCGCCCGCGCATGGGGCGCGTGGGAAAGGCGTCGACATGCAACAGCCGGTCGTCGCTGATCCTGGAATAACTGCGGCCCTTCACCTGCACGGGGCGGTAGCTGGTGCGCGCGCGCTCGACATTGCCATAGGAAAGCAGCGCCTGCACCAGCTCGGTGGCGTGCGACCCGAAGCGCTCGATCATCGCGCCCAGCCTTTGCGCCTTCTCGCCCGTCAGCGATGTGGCCTGAAGCTTCCCGGTGGACGGCTCCAGGCTGATGTTCTTGGCCTTGCCGTCCGAGACGCGCGCATCCAGGAATTCCTTTTCATCGTCGCGTATCGCAAAGGACAGGCGCGGGAAAAAAAGCACCGCGCCCGATTCCAGCGCCGTCACCGCGCGCTCTTTCACGGCCTGGTCGAAAGGCCCGGTCCAGCCGGTGATGGGCAGTTCCTCGATCACGCACCAGGACCCTTCGCAAAAGATTCCGTCATCGCGCCATAGACCAGGGTCCGAAGCTCGCGCCTGAGCCGTATCCGCTCCGGCGCGCCAAGCACCTGGGTCATGAACACCACTGCCATATCCTCTTTCGGGTCGACAAAAAAGGCGGTGCCCGCCGCCCCGCCCCAGGCGAACTCGCCCACGCTGCCCGGAAGGCGCGTGGCCGGCACATCCACCGTCACCGCCACGCCCAGGCCGAAGCCCACCCCGGCATAACCGGTCTCGTTGAACAGGATGGTCGATGGCATGATGTCGGTCATCTGCACGCCGCCCGGCAAATGGTTCATGGTCATCAATGTCACCGTTTTCGGCGACAGCAATTGCGTCCCGTCAAGCGAGCCGCCATTCAGCAGCATGCGGCAGAAGCGCATATAATCGCCCGCGGTGCCGACCAATCCGCCGCCACCCGATTCCAGGGCCGGCGGCGCGGCGAATGCGGACGCAAATGCGTCGTCCTGCACCACCAGCTGGCCGTCCTTCACCTGATAGCAGTTGGCGAAACGGTCCAGCTTGCCGGAGGCGACGAAGAAGTCGGTATCCTGCATGCCCAGCGGCTGAAGAATGCGGTTCCTCAGGAAGTCGCCGAAGCGCATGCCGGAGATTTTCTCGACCAGATAGCCGGCGACGTCCGTGGCGACCGAATAGGTCCACCGTTCGCCCGGCGAAAATTCCAGCGGCAGTCTTTCCAGCTGCGCGACCATGGCCGCCAGTCCGTCTTTGGTGCCCAAGGCGCCCACACCCATCCGGCGATAGGCGGCATCCACCGGCGTGCGATAGTGAAAGTCGTAGGTCAGCCCGCTGGTGTGTCGCAGCAGGTCCACCACCTGCATGGGCCGCGCGGGCGGGGTGGTCACGAAATTGCCATTGCTGGCCCCGGCGAACACACCCAGTCCCGCAAAGCCGGGAATGTAACGCGATACCGGATCGTCCAGCGCGATCCTGCCTTCCTCCAGCAGCATCAGCAGCGCCACCGAAGTAACCGGCTTGGTCATGGAATAGATGCGGTATATCGCATCCTCCCGCACCGGCCGGCCCCGTTCCAGGTCGGTGTGGCCGGCCATGTCCAGGTGCGCAAGCACGCCCCGCCGCCAGATCATCAGCAGCGCGCCGGGAATGGCCCCGGTGTCGATATAGTGTGCCGCCAGGGTGGGGAGTATCCGCGCCAGCCGGCTCGACGAAAATCCGTGCGAAATTCCGTGCGTCATGTCATGCCTCGCGCGGGTTATAATCGACC
>JBEHXB010000274.1:0-4064 GCA_048498895.1 Pseudomonadota bacterium | reverse complement strand
CGCGGTCGGTCCATCACCAGCACGGTAACGTCTTTTGGCCTGACGCCCTTGGCGCGGGCGACGGCGCCGATGTTGGCGGCCGGTTCGGCGTCGAGATCGATCAGCCCCTCGGGATAACCCGGGCCGATGGCGATCTTGTCCATGTAGGTATCGGGCGCATTCAGCATGGTGCCCGGCTCAGCCATCGCCATCACCGCCAGCGCATTGGCCATCTGCTTTGCGGTCAGGGTGGTGCCTTCCAGCGGATCGAGCGCGATGTCGACAGCCGTGCCGCCCAGACCGACCTTTTCGCCGATAAAGAGCATGGGCGCCTCGTCGCGTTCGCCCTCACCGATCACCACCGTGCCTTCGATGGGCAGCCGGTTGAAGGCCGCGCGCATCGCCTCGACCGCGGCCTGGTCAGCATCATGTTCGTTGCCGCGCCCGATCTGGGCGAAGGCGGCGATCGCAGCCGCCTCGGTCACGCGAACTGCTTCCAGCGCGAAGGCGCGATCGAGCGGAAAGGAGGTATCGGGAGGACGGATCTCGGTCATGGATATTGGTCTCTTCTTGTGACGGCCGCCACTTCCTAGGGTCAGGCTGCTTCCATGGGAATCATGCAAGGACGGGACCGCACCTTGTCCGACGCGGCGATGGCCTTCAAGGCGCGTTCCACATCGGCCTGGGCGGTTTCATGGGTGATCATGACAATTGCCACCGGCTCGCCGGGATCGCGGCCACGCTGGATCATGCTTTCGATGGAGACCCCCGCCTCGGCCAGGTGGCCCGCGATCAGGGCCAGGACGCCGGGGACATCCAGCACCTCGAAGCGCAGATACCATGGCGAAATCGCGGCCTTGCCGTCCGCCGGTACCAGCCTGGTCAGGCTGGCGGCAGGGCGGCCGAACACCGGCGAGGCAGACTCCGAAGCCGCCCCCACAATGTCGGCGATCACCGCGCTGGCGGTAGGCTCCTCGCCCGCGCCCCTGCCCGAGAAGAAGAAGGACCCGGCGGCGCCGGCGTCCACCATCACCCCGTTCTGCGCGCCGTTGACATGGGCCAGCGGCGAGCCCTGGCGCACCATCGATGGGTGCACCTTCTGCTCGATGCCGTCGCCGACCCGGCGGGTCACGCCCAGAAGCTTGATGCGAAAGCCGAACTCGCGTGCATAGGCGATGTCGTCCGGCGTTATATGGTCGATGCCTTCGACGGCAATGCAATCCAGGTCCGGCCTGGTGCCGAACGCCAGGCTGGACAGCAGCGCCAGTTTGTGCGCGGTGTCTCCGCCGCCCACGTCGAGCGCGGGATCGGCCTCCGCAAACCCGAGGGCCTGCGCCTCTTTGAGAACCTCGGCAAAGGAGCGGCCGCTGTTCTCCATTTCGGTGAGAATGTAGTTGCAGGTACCGTTCAGGATTCCCCGCACCGCATCGACGCCATAGGCAATCAGGCCCTCGCGCAGCGACTTGACGATCGGGATGCCGCCGGCGGCCGCGGCCTCGAACTTCAGCGTGACGCCGTTGTCCTCCGCCAGCGCGGCCAGCTCCGCGCCGTGCCGGGCCAGCAGCGCCTTGTTGGCCGTCACCACATGCTTGCCGTTCTTCAGTGCCAGGCTCACCAGCGTGCGGGCGATGCCTTCCTCACCGCCGACCAGCTCCACCACCACATCGGCGTCCGAGCGCGCAAGGTCCAGCGGATCGGCGGTCCAGCCGGCGAGTTCGAAACCACGCGCCTTTTGGGGATCGCGAGCCGACATGCCTGTCACCTTCAGCTCGCGGCCGGCGCGGCCGGACAGTTCCGTGGCGCGCGCCGTCAGCGCCTTGACGACACCGCCGCCCACCGTGCCCAACCCGGCAATGGCAATTCTGAAAGGAGGCTTTTTCATCCCGGCGCGCGTCACTTCACGTCAGCCAGTTTCGCGACGTCGGATGGCGCCATGTTGGTGCCCTGGGTAAGGAACTTCCTCACATTGCGCGCTGCCTGGCGGATGCGATGCTCGTTTTCCACCAGCGCCACCCGCACATAGCCTTCGCCGTACTCGCCAAACCCGATGCCGGGCGAAACCGCGACCTTGGCATGCACCAGAAGGTCCTTGGCAAACTCCATCGAGCCCTTGTCGCGATAGCGCTCGGGCACCGGCGCCCAGGCGAACATCGAGGCATCGGGTGCGGGAATTTCCCAGCCCGCATGCGCCATGCTTTTTACCAGCACGTCGCGGCGCGACTTGTAGACGGCGCGAATCTCGTCGACCACTGATTGCGGTCCGTTCAGCGCCGCCGCGGCCGCCACCTGGATGGGAGTATAGGCGCCATAGTCCAGATACGACTTGATGCGGGACAGCGCGCCGATCAGCTTTTCATTGCCCGCGGCGAAGCCCATGCGCCAGCCCGGCATGGCATAGGTCTTGGAAAGAGACTGGAATTCGATGGCGATGTCCTTGGCGCCGTCAACCTCAAGGATGGAGGGCGGCGGATTGTCGCCGAAATAGATGTCGGCATAGGCCAGGTCCGACAGCACCCAGATCTCGTGCTTTTTCGCGAAGCGCACGATCTCCTTGTAGAAATCCAGGTCCACCACCTGTGCCGTGGGATTGGACGGATAGTTCACCACCATCGCCAGCGGCGAAGGCACCGAATGACGCGTCGCCGTTCCGATGCGTGAAAGATACTCCTCCGGCGTGGTGGCGGGCACATGCCGGATGGCGGCGCCTGCGAGGATGAAGCCGAAGGCGTGGATGGGATAGGCCGGATTGGGCACCAGGACCACATCGCCGGGCGCGGTGATGGCCATGGCAAGGTTGGCGAAGCCTTCCTTGGAACCGAGCGCGGCGATCACTTCGCGATCGGGATCCAGCGTCACGCCAAAGCGGCGCTGGTAATAGGCGACATGGGCCTTGCGCAGGCCCTTGATGCCCCGGCTGGCGCTGTAGCGGCTGGAGCGCGGGTCGCGCGCGGTCTCGCACAGCTTGTCGACGATGTGCCTGGGCGTTGGCATGTCGGGATTGCCCATCCCGAAGTCGATGATGTCCTCGCCCCGGGCCCGCGCGGCCGCCTTGAGGCGGTTCACTTCCTCGAAGATATAGGGCGGCAGCCGCTTGATGCGGTGAAAGTCGGTATTCATGGTCGAAAAGCCTTCGGGACCAGTCTTTTGGATGCTACGGCGCGGGCAGAATCGGTTTTTTCGCCCCCGCGCGTCAATATCGGGACCGGCATAGGAGCCGCGCGCGGCAAAAAAAGCTTCCGATCAGCTTTGCAGGAAGATCTCCGCCCGGCGATTGCCTTCCTCGCCTCGCGGCATGGATTCGTAATAGATGGGCTGGCCGTCGCCAACGGCCTCCACAATCACCTTGCTGGCGGGAATGCCTGCCTTGATCAGGGCCTGGGCAACAGCATTGGCCCGCTGCTGGGATTTCTGGAAGATCACTTCGAGGTGCCGTTCCACCGACATGTTGCCGGTGCGGCTTGAGGAATGGCCCACCACCTTGATGGTGCCCGTGCCTCCGTTGGCCTTGAAGGCGGCCACGGCCTGGCTGACCTTCTTGCGGGCAGCGACCGTCAGGCTCACCCCGTCACCCGGGAAATAGATGATTTCCGTGGGAGGAACCCCGCCATTGAAGGCAGCGGCCATGCTCTCCGGCGTTCCCGCCCCACTTGGCCCTGCGACCGCGCTTCCCGGCACGGCGGCAGCCGAACCGGCCAGAGCCGCCGTCTGGCGATAATGGGCAAGAATCGGCGCGGATACCCAGTTGGAGATGTCGGGATTGAGCGGCGGCGCCGATGAGGGCTTGAAACCAAGCGCAGTGTCGGACGGCGTGGCGGTAGCCAGTGCCGTCCCGCGCGGACCGCCCGGGGGCACGGCGGGAACCGCGGGCTCGGCTCCCGGCGGGGGCGCCATGCTGGCGGTCGTGACGGGAGCGGTCGGCTGCTGTGGCGTGGCCGCCGGCGGAGGGCTGGCGCTGGCCACCTGAGTGGCCGGGACGCTGGGAGACTGGGCGCTGGGAGGCTGGGCACTGGGTACCTCAGCACTCGGCGGTTCGGCGCTCGGAGGCTCGGCACTGGGAGGTGCCGCACTCGGGGGTTCCGCGGCAG
>JBEHXB010000273.1:0-4077 GCA_048498895.1 Pseudomonadota bacterium | reverse complement strand
GGGATCGGGAAACGCCGACGCCTTCCTGGCCAAATACGATTCCAAGGGCAATCTCCTGGCCGAGAACCAGTTCGGCACCAGCGGCAGTGATTCCGTCGCGGCCACCGCCACCGCCAGCGACGGCAGCCTCTATGTCGCGTCGGTCCAGAACGGCCATGCCATCCTGGCGAAATATGCCGCCGGCGACATCACCAGCGCCCCCGCCTGGACCCAGGATCTTGGCGATCTTTCGGCGGCGGGCGCCATCGGCGGGCTGGCGGTCTCGGGCGGCCAGGTTTATGTCTCCGGCACCACAACAAACCAGAATCTCACCGCCGGTGGACAGGCGACCATCGCAGCCGCGGCAAGCGGGGGCGTGGACTCCTTCGTCTTCGCCCTCACCGACAATGGCGCCAGCGCGACGGCCGACCACGTCACCTATGTCGGCACTTCCGCCACCGATCAGGGCGGCGCGCTGACCGTGGCGAGTGACGGGACCATCTATCTGGCGGGAAGCACCACCGGCACCTTCGCGGGTCAGACCCGTAACATCCAGAACACCACCAACGCCTTCGTCACCGCCATCAATCCGGACGGCAGCACCTCATGGATGCGCCAGTATGGCGGGCAGGACGGCATCTCCACCGGAGCCGGCGTCGCCATCGATCCCAATGGCTCCAGCGTGCTGGATGCGCTGGGCCTGCCGCGCGGGACGATCAACCTCAACCAGTCGGTGGACCTGACAACCCAGACGACGCTGCGCGCGGGCGATACGTTCCAGATCCAGATCCAGGGCACCGCCGCGCGTACCGCCACCATCACCATCGACCAGGGCGAGACCTTCGATTCGCTGGTGACCAAGATCAATGGTCAGCTGGGCCAGGTCGGCAAGGCATCAATCAACTACACCGGCGGTGCCGAGAACCTGAAGCTCCAGGTCAACGCCGGCTATACGATCAACCTGGTGGCGGGCCAGGGCGACTTCGATGCCCTGTCCCGTCTGGGCATTCCCGCGGGCGTCCTTGCCGCGCCGGCCAAGAACGGCACCAGCAGCGACACCAACGCCAAATCATCCGACATCACGCCGACCTACGGCCTGGGTTTCTCCGGCACGCTGGACATTTCCACCAAGATGGGCGCCGACCTGGCGCGGTCCCAGCTTCTGACCGTGCTGTCGTCCATTCAGAGCACCTATCAGACCACCAACGCGCCCAAGCCCACCAGCACCGGCCACGCCGGCAATACCAGCGGCACGGCCAGCGCCTATCAGACCTCGCAACTTGCCAGCTATAATGTGGCGCTCGGCCTGATGAATTCCGATCCCGCAAATGCCGTGGCCAATATCCAGCAGATCATCAATGGCGGCGGATCGGGCGGCAATCCGCTGGCCAGCCTGCTTGGATCGCTGGCGTAAGCTCTTTCCGATCGCTCCATCTTGCGCCGCGGCCCACAGGGGCGGTGCCGCGCAGGCGCCGAAATCAGACGACGCGGTTGAAGACCATCGCCCCCGACGATTGGGGCCTGTAGCCGGGACGCGGACCATAAACGCGCGTGGGCGCGTTCATCCGGTCGACTTCATTGGCGATGGCGCGGATCATGCCCTCGCTGGCATTCTTCACCCGGGCCAGAAGCCTTGTGTGGAGCTGCAGCACCTCGCGGAACCTGGCCGTGATGGTCAGGAAGCGCGTGCGCAGGGTAACCGGCGCGGCCTGGGCGATGCGCAGGTCGAAATCCTGCGCCTCGCGGCCATATTGCGCCGTCAGCTTCTGCACTTCCGGGTCCGCGGTTTTGAGGGACACCACGTTGCCGGCCGTCAGCGCCGCGATGTCGCTTTCCAGCGCCGCGATCAGCCGTTCGGCCATGGCGATCATCCGTTCGATCCTGGGCTCGTCACTGATCTTCGTGTCATTCATTGCGCCACCTGCTGATGCTTGAGCAGTTCGGCCTGCATGTGCGCGGCCAGGCCGAAGCCGCCCTGGTCGGCGATTCCCTTTGCATACTGGTCGATCATCATGGAGCGGAACATCTCCTCGCCCTGGCCCCCGCCGAACATCCCGTCGGTCTTGATGCCCTCGAACATGCTGCCCAGCAGCTGCGCGATGAACACACCCTCATACTCCTTGGCGGCGCTGGCGGCCTTGGCGACATCCGTCGTCTGGCCGGGCCTGTTCACCGCGCTTTGCTGCGCCAGGAAACCCGCGTTGGAGATTGCCGCGTCCATCAGCCGATCACCTCGATATCGGCCTGGAGCGCACCGGCCGCCTTGATCGCCTGCAGGATGGAGATGATGTCGCGCGGTCCGACGCCCAGCGCGTTCAATCCATCCACCAGATGCTGCAGCGACACGCCATCCTGCATCACCGCCATGCGATTGCCGCGGCTGTCGTCGACCTGGATGTTGGTGCGCGGCACGACCTGGGTCGTGCCGGTGTTGGAGAAGGGCGTCGGCTGGCTCACCTGGGGCGTTTCGGTGACCTTGATGGTCAGGTTGCCCTGGGCGATCGCCACGGTGGAGATGCGCACATCCGCGCCCATCACAATCACGCCGCTGTTCTCGTCGATGATCACCTTGGCGGGCTGGTCGGGATCGACCTTGACCTGCTCGATGTCGGTCAGAAGCGACATCACCCCGCCGGGATAGTTGGCCGGCACGCTGAGCTGGACATTGGACGGATCGGTGGCCTGGGCGGCGCCGCTGCCCAGATAGGTGTTGACCGCCTTGGCGATGCGGGTGGCGGTGGTCAGGTCCGGATTGTGAAGCGACAGTTTCAAGGTCGACAGGCTCGCCAGCTTGAAGCCGGTGTCCTTTTCCACGATGGCGCCATTGGCAATGCGGCCCGCGGTGGGCACGCCGCGCGTGACGCTGGAGGCCGCGCCCTGGGCTGCAAATCCGCCGATAGCCACCGGGCCCTGCGCCAGCGCATAGATTGAGCCGTCGGCGCCGAACAGCGGTGTCACAAGAAGGGTGCCGCCCTGCAGGTTCTTGGCGTCGCCCATGGCGGACACCGAAACGTCTATGCGGGTACCCGGCGCGGCGAAGGCGGGCAGGTTGGCCGTCACCATTACGGCGGCGACATTCTTGGTCTGCATCACCTGGCCGCGGGTGTTCACGCCCAGCCGCTCCAGCATGGCTTGGATGGACTGCTGGGTGAACGGGGCGTTCTTCAGGCTGTCGCCGGTGCCATTCAGGCCCACCACCAGGCCATAGCCGACCAGCATGTTGTCGCGGATGCCTTCGACATCGACCAGGTCCTTGACCCGTGAGAACGCCAGAACCGGGCCAGGGGCCGCCGCGATCAGGGCGCCCAGGACCAGGGCACAAATACGGATGAGGTAGGATGGTGCACGGCGCATACGGCTTCTGCCTTGTCTGTTCGCCCGCGTCCTTGCCAGATTCGTGCCGCGGGGGGTGCCGATTTATTCGTTCAGAATCAATATCTTGAACACTGTTCGGATTTGCTCTGGCCTGCGCCGGAAAATCCTGCCGGGTGCAAGCTGCCGGTTCGGGCGCGCCCTTGCCTAGGCGGGCATCGGGGATGCCGGTGTTTTGCGGATGGTCAGCGCCATGAAGGCTGCCGCGATCGCCACCGCGCCGGCGACAACGAAAGACTCCAGATAGGAGCCGGTGGCCGTCCGGCTCGCCCCGGCAAAGAAAGCGGCCGTCGCTGCCCCCACCTGGTGGCTGGCCGAAATCCAGCCGAAGAAGACCGGCGCGCGGGCCAGGCCGAAAGCGCGCGTGGCGATGGCCAGGGTGGGCGGCACGGTTGCGATCCAGTCTAATCCGTAAAAGACTGCGAACAGGGACAGGCCGAAAAAGGTGAAATTGGCGAAGGGCAGATAGATCAGCGACAGGCCGCGCAGCCCGTAATAGGCGAACAGCAGCTTTCGGGGATCGATGCGGTCGGTCAGCCAGCCCGAGGCTGTTGTCCCCACCAGGTCGAACAGCCCCATGATGGCCAGCAAGCCGCCTGCCGCCACCGCCTCCATGCCATGATCGTGGCACAGCGCGATCATGTGGGTGCCTACCAGCCCGTTGGTGGTGAAGCCGCAAACGAAGAAGGTGCCCGACAACAGCAGGAAATCGCGGCTGCGAAGACC
>JBEHXB010000272.1:0-4101 GCA_048498895.1 Pseudomonadota bacterium | reverse complement strand
GCGATGAAAGCGCAGGCCCTGGGCGCCGGCGCGCACGAAGAAGGCATATTTCCATTGGCCGCGGCGCGGCCACCACAGGACCAGGCCGGTGGCGCCCAGCAGCAGCATGGCCACGCCCAGCCAGCCCACCACGACGGAGCGGCCTTCGCGGCCCAGAAGGAAATTACCGTGCAGCTGATGGGCGAAACGGACGATGGCCGGGCCGATGTCGCTGCGCGTGCCGAGCACCTGGCCCGACACCGGATCGATGAAGACCTGCAGCCCGCGTCCGCGCGGCCCATTCTGCAGGCCCATGGTGCCCATCGGGCTGATCTGGCCCACACGCACGGCCACCGCATCGGCCGGCTTTTTCGGGAAGGTTATCTGGAGCTGCCCCGGAAAGACGCCTTTTTCCTGGGCGGCTTCGCGCGCGGCGCCGGCGATCATCGCCAGCGGCAGGGGCGAGCCCTGCGTGACGGCGAAGGGCGGCGGGTCAAGCAGCTTGTTCAGGACATCGTCATAAACCAGAACGCTTCCGGACAGCCCCAGTACAGCACACAGGATGCCCAGGATCAGACCAATCCACATATGGAAGATGAACAGCGTGTGCCGGATGTCGGCGAATCTCATGACATTCCCCTTTCACGCATCCGCCCAGCGGCGGACGAGATTGTGATAAAGCCCCGTCAGGACGACGATTTCGCGTTCATCCCCATGGCGGCCGCGAAGGCCCTGGATGGCGGTGTCCAGCTCGAAGAGCATTGTCCGCGCAGCCTCGTCACCAATCATACTCTGGACCCAGAAGAATGACGACCAGCGGCTGCCGCGTGTAACTTTCGTGACATGATGGCGGCTGGTGGCGGAATAGAGCAGCAGGTCGCCGGCGGGCAACTTCACGTCATGCGAGCCGTAGGTGTCCTCGATCACCAGCTCGCCACCGTCATAGTCGCGCGGATCGGTCAGGAACAGGGTGGCCGACAGGTCTGTCCGCACGCGAATGGGCGCCCCCGATGCGATCGACGGCTTCACGAACCGGATGGCATTGTCGATGTGCGGACCGAATTGCATGCCGGTGTCGTAGCGATTGAACAGGGGCGGAAAGACGCGCAGCGGCAGGGCCGCGGCATTGAACAGCGGATTCGTTCCCAGGGCTCCCAGGATGATGTCACCCAGCGCGCGGGCGGCGGGCGAGTCTTCCGGGACCTGAAGGTTGTTCTTGGCCCGCGCCGACTGTGCGCCCGCCGTCACCTTGCCGTCCACCCAGTCTGTGCCCGTCAGCACGCCGCGGATTTCCGCGACCTGGTCCTGGGAGAGCAATTGGGGGACGTGAACCAGCATGGTTACAGCGCAGCCTCCAGCGAGACGATGAAGGTACGCCCTGCCGCGGGCGTGCCGCGATTGCCGAAGGACTGGCTGTAGTTCAGCCGGTCGGTCAGGTTGTTGACATTGAACTGGATGCGATAGGGCTTGAAGTCGTAGGCCATCACGGCATCCAGCTCCACCGTCTCGGGGATGCGCACGATGCGGCCAAGCGGATAAGCAGCCGGGTTGGGCGCGGTATAGCCGTCGAACAAATGGCTCTGATAGATCACGCCGCCGCCAGCCGACAGACCCTCGACCAGGTCGCCGGCATCATAGTCGCCCCACAGCGAGACGGCATGCTTGGGCACAAAGGTGATCTGTTTGCCCACGTTATAGGGATTGGTGGCGTCATCGACGACGACCGGGTTGAGATAGGTGTAAGCGGCCGTCAGATTGAAGCGCGGCAGTACCTGACCGGTGGCCGAGGCTTCGAAGCCCTGCACCCGCTGCTTCTGGCTGGATTGCAGCAGCACCGCGCCGCTGACCGGATCGGTCTGGAGCGCGTTGGACTTGGTGACGCTGAACAGCGAACCCGTCAGGCCCAGGCCGCCATCGAACAGACTGAACTTGGCGCCCAGTTCGATCGACTCGGTCTTGTCGGGTCGCAGTGCTGCCTCGTCGGTGGAGCGGATGGGGTTGGGCGCGCCCACCATCGAGGTGCCGATCGGCGTCGCGCCCTTGCTCCAGGACAGGTAATAGGTCTGGGTTTGGTCGGGCTCGAACACCAGGCTGGTGCGCGGGGAGAAGAGGAAGGATGGCGCCTTGAGCTTGGTCACCGGATAGGGATCGGCGGGAGTACCGACGCTGGTGCTGGAGTAATAAGCCCGATACTGGTCGATGCGCATGCCCGCGATCAGCGACCAGCGGTCGTTGAACCAGAAACGGTCCGTGGCGAAGAAGGCCGGATCGGTCGCCTCACCGATGGAGTTGACCACGCTAGTAGCGCTGTCGCTGCCTGGATGGGCCGGTGTGGGATAGAAAGGTGCATAGCCGGTAATGGGCTGGTGCGTCGGATGGTATAGCGACCAGCCGATATTGCGGCGGTTCGCCGAATTGTCGCCGATCGGATAAAGCGTCGCGTCGGGGCCCGGCGGCAGGCTGTAGGCCAGCACCGTGCGGTCGGAACGCTGATAACTGACGTCAATTCCCGCAATCGTCACGTTGCGGAAGCCGCTGATATGGAAATCGGCCGTGGCGCTGAACACGTCCTGTACGCCCCAGCTGTTCTGCAAATACGGGCCGCTGCCGCCGGTGACGGCCAGCGTCTGGGTTGGATCGAAGCTGCCCACGGCGGCGCCGGGCGCGGCGATACCGAACAGATGCAGGTTGCAATAGCTGGTCGCCGCGGTGTTGTCGCACGCGTCCACCGAGGAATAGCGGAAGTCGCGGGTATAGGTGGCATAACGCAGGTCGTTCTGCAGGGTCAGCCAGTCGTTGGCGATGTGGCTGATCGTGGCCGTAACCAGGTCGGCGGTGTTTTTATCATGGTCCGCCTTCAGGCCCATATAGTTCTGGCGCGGCACGCCGAACTCGCTGGCCGGCGCGGCATAGAAGGAGCCCGGCGGTGTGGCCACCACGATGCCGTAGTCCGGGCGCGCGGAGGTCTGCTGGTGGATGTAGTTCAGGTTGAACACCGTGTCGGTGCCCAGGCCAAGCGAGATGGAAGGCGCAACGCCCCAGCGGGTGGAATGGACCAGGTCGCGGTCCACCACGCCGGTGTCGGTGAACATCAGGTTCAGGCGGACGGCCGCGGTGTCGGACAGCACATGGTTGATGTCGGCGGTGGCGCGCACATGGTCGCCGTTACCTCCCTCCAGATGGCCGATGATGCTGTCTTCCAGGAAAGGCGTCTTGGTGATGGTGTTGATGGCCCCGCCGGTGGTGCCGCGGCCGAACATCAGGCCGGACGGCCCTTTGAGTACCTGCACCTCCTGATAATCGAAGCTGTCGCGGGTATAAGCGGCGAAATCGCGCAGGCCGTCGAGATAAACATCGTCCTTGGCGTCGAAGCCGCGGATCTTGAACTGATCTCCGGCCAGGGTGCCGCCTTCGCCGATGGCCATGGTGATGCCCGGCACATTGCGCAGCGCATCGCCAAGGGTGGAGGTCGCCTGCTGCTTCATGGTCTCGGCGTCCACAACGCTTACCGCCTGGGGCGTGTCCTGAAGACTGGCGAAAGGCATGGTCGAGACCGGTGGGCTGTGGCTGAGCGCGTTACGTTCGCCCGCGCCTTCCACGGTGACGGGCCCCAGCACCACTGAGCCCGATGGCTGTGCATGCGCGGGCGTTCCCATCAGCATTGCCCCAAGAAGGCCGGCGGACGTGCCGGCGAGGACACGGGCTTGTCGGCGTGCGGTAACAAAAGACATGAAAGAACCCCTCGGATCAGCATCGGTGGTTGGACCTGGCTGGCATCCATCACCGCGTGCGCGGCTGGGGCTGGCTTGGCACTCATTTTGACGGCTTGCTGGGCCAAACGTTCGCCGGGAATGAAGGCTGGCGCCTTCATCGATCCCCGCTCACTTGGTCAGGATCAGCTTGCCGTTGCTGGTGAGGCGCAGACGATATTCGGTGCCGCCATGCAGCAGGATTGCCTCCCTGCCGCCGGCCAGCAGCGTCTCGATGGCGATCCGCGGTACCGGCTGGGAGGAGCGGGCAGGCCGCCCGGGTGATCTGCTGGCGGAAACAGTGGTGTCAGCCGGCACGACCGAAATATCCTTCCCTCACTTCGCGGGACCCCGTAAATCATAGGGGGGCCAA
>JBEHXB010000271.1:0-4151 GCA_048498895.1 Pseudomonadota bacterium | reverse complement strand
ATTCGCCCCGCATCGCCGCGCCGATGCGCCCCTCGATCTGGTGCCAGATTGCGCACCAGACCTGGCGCGCCGGCCGGCCCAGTGCGCCCGGATGCTTGTCGCCGATGATGGGCAGATAGGCGTCGTTGTAGAAATTGATCAGTTGCGGGCCCCACCACACCCACATGGGCTGGCTTGAGGACAGCATGATGCCCAGACAGGTCCTCAGCGCCCCGGACCACTTTTCCGGCACGCCCAGAGGCGTTTGCGACCAGTCCATTGCGCGGATGGCCTGGCCCATCTGGCCGCCGCCTTGCAGGAAATCGCGCGAATGGGGCATCACCACACTTTTCACATTGATATTCATGGATTTGCCGGCCGCTTCGACCCGCGCATACGCCAGCCCGGGCGGCATGAACGCCGCACGATGAGGGTGGTTCCAATTGGTGCTCTCCGAGACACTCCAGACCAGTCCTTGAACCTTGGGGCCACATCAAGGAACTTGGAGCGGGGCCAAAGGGTTCCTATCTGTCGGTAAACGCGTTAGGGGCCGTTCGGATGACTGCAACTGCACAAAAGCCCGGCCCCGGCGGCCAGGCCGACCTTTCAGAGGCATACCGCAGCGTTCGCAGCCACAGTGTGGCGCTGGCTGCGCCACTGTCGCCGGAGGATTGCCAGATCCAGTCCATGCCGGACGCCAGCCCGGTCAAATGGCATCTGGCGCACACCAGCTGGTTCTTCGAGACAGTGATCCTGTCGCGGCTGGATGGCTATCGCCCCTTCGACCCCAGCTTCGACTATCTGTTCAATTCCTATTATGAGGCGCTGGGCCCGCGCCATCCGCGTCCCCGCCGCGGCCTGATCACGCGGCCCACGCTTCAGCAGGTGCTGGCCTATCGCGCCCATGTCGACGCGGCGATGGAAAAGGCGTTCACCGTTTCGGCGCTGCGAGACGCCATTTTTCTGGGCCTTCATCACGAGCAGCAGCACCAGGAACTGATCCTGACCGACATCAAGCATGCCTTCTTCACAAACCCGCTGCTGCCTGCCTATAGCGATGCAGTGCCGGAGGCCAGGGCCGCCACGCCGCTGGAATGGCGCCTCCATCCGGGCGGCATCACCCCGATCGGCCATGCGGGCGACGGCTTTGCCTTCGACAACGAGACGCCCCGCCACGAAGTGCTGCTGAGGCCCTTCCGCATCGCCTCCCGTCCCGTGACCAATGGCGAATACGGCGCTTTCATCGCGGATGGAGGTTATCGGCGCCCCGAATTCTGGCTCTCGGACGGCTGGGCAATGGTGCAACAGGAAAAACTGGAAGCTCCGCTCTACTGGCTGAAGGACGATGACGGCAGCACCAGGGAAAATTCATTCGTCTTCACCCTGTCTGGCGTCAGGCCGCTCGATCCTGACGCCCCGGTCGAGCATGTGAGTTTTTTCGAGGCCGCCGCCTTTGCCGCCTGGGCGCAAAAGCGCCTTCCCACCGAGTTTGAATGGGAGGCCGCGAGCGGCGCATTCGCCCATGGCCCGCGGTCCTCCAGCGGAAAAGTGTGGGAGTGGACTCGCTCCTCGTATGACCCCTATCCCGGTTTTCGCCCCTTCGAGGGCGTGGCCGCCGAATACAACGGCAAATTCATGGTGGGCCAGCTTGTGCTGCGCGGCGGTTCGGTGGCGACCCCGCCCGGCCATGTGCGGCCAACATACCGCAACTTCTTCCCGGGCTCGGCGCGCTGGCAATTCAGCGGCATCCGGCTGGCGGAGGATGCATGAGCGCGCGCCGAGCTTTTTTGCAATGCGCTACCGCTTCGCTGCTTGAGCGCGGGGCGCGCCGGCAATTCAGCGGCATCCGGCTGGCGGAGGATGCATGAGCGCGCGCCGAGCTTTTTTGCAATGCGCTACCGCTTCGCTGCTTGAGCGCGGGGCGCGCCGGCAATTCAGCGGCATCCGGCTGGCGGAGGATGCATGAGCGCGCGCCGAGCTTTTTTGCAATGCGCTACCGCTTCGCTGCATGAGCGCGCAGGCGACGGCAACAGACTGCTGGAGGACATCTGAATGGACATGCGCCAGGCCCAGGCCGCGCCGCGGCAGCAAGCGGACGAGTTCGCCCAGAACCTTGTCGAGGGACTGTCGCGCAGCCCCAAAGAGATTTCCTGCAAATTCTTCTATGACGAACAGGGCTCGCACCTGTTCGACGCCATCTGCGCGCTGCCGGAATATTATCAGACCCGCACGGAACTGGCCCTGTTGAACCGCCATGCCGGCGAGATCGCCGCCCTGATCGGCCCGGACATGGAAATCGTCGAGTTCGGCGCCGGATCGCTCACCAAGGTTCGCATCCTGCTGGATGCGCTTGCCCGGCCTGCCGCCTATACGCCGCTGGACATCTCCGGCGACTATCTGGGCGGGGTTGTACGCGCGCTGGCTGCCGACTACCCGGCGCTGACGTTGAGACCGATCGTGTCCGACTTCACCCTGCCGCTGGCCATCCCGCCGCTGCCGGGCGCACCGCGCCGGGCGGGATTCTTTCCCGGCGGCACCATCGGCAATTTCCGGCCCAATGCCGCCGCCTGCCTGCTGCGGCGCCTGCGCGCCAGCCTTCACGGCGGCGGGCTTCTGGTCGGCGTCGATCTGGTGAAGGATCCCAGGCGCCTGCATGCCGCCTATAACGATAGCGCCGGCATCACCGCGGCTTTCAACAGGAACATCCTGGTGCGCGCCAACCGCGAACTGGGCGCCGACTTCGACGAGGACGCATTTGCCCATTATGCCCCCTACAACAGCGCCGCCCATCGCATCGAAATGTACCTGGTCAGCCTGAAGCGCCAGAGCGTGCACATCGCCGGACAGCGCTTCGAATTCGCCCAGGGCGAGGCGATCCACACCGAGGACAGCCACAAATACACGATAGAGGCCTTCCGCGAACTGGCGGCACATGCCGGCTTTGCCCCCCGCGCGGTGTGGACCGACGAGGAGCGCCTGTTCTCGCTGCACTGGCTGGAGGGGTGACCGGCTCTTCACAACGCAAGTTGAAGCCGGAACCAGGTGGATCAGGACGCCAGTATCAGTAGCGGCAGGCCGGTGCCCTGCAGCACCGCGTTGGCGGTATTGCCGAAATAAAGCTCGTCGCCCGGCCGCGCACTGGCCCCCATCACGATCATGGCATAACCGCGCCGGGCCTCCCGCACGATGGCCTGGCCCGCTTCGGCGCGCGGCGAGATGTGGGTGCCCAGCGCAACGTCATAGCGCTCCGCCAGTTCGGCCATGTCGCGCAGCACGCCTTCCTCGCGCACGCGGGTCCGCGAGCGGCCATCGGTCTGGGACACGAACAGGCATTGGACCCTGGCGCGCGTGCCCCGTGCCAGGGCGAAGGCCAGTTCGGCGGCGCGGCGCGACGGCCCCGATCCGTTGACGGGCACCAGGATGCGGCTGCGCGGACCCAGCGGCCGCGTCTTCTGCCCGGAATGCGCCAGAACCGCCAACGGCCCCTCGAAGCCGGCGGCGATCCGGGTCAGCCGGGGAGAGAAGCCGCCATCTTCGCGCACCGCGCCCTCCATCCCGATGAAGAGAAGGTCATAGCCCTTGCGCGCCTCGTCGCGCACGACATCGGCGGGCGCATCCACCGGCACGAGCTGGGTCAGATGCACATTCTCCGGATCGGGTTCGGCAGCGTCTGCGATCACCTTGGCGGCGCCGCGCCGCGCACCCGTGGCCACTTCGCGCGCCAGCGGGTCCTCGCGCAGTTCCGCGCCGCTGGACTTGCGCGCCTGGGCACCGGTGATCTCCTTGCGCTCCTCCTCACTGGACGCGGCGCGCTCGGCATGGCCTTTCGTGCCGGGCTCCTTCTCGATCTTTGCGGCCGGCGTCCCGCCGCCGGCGGCCTCTTCACCAGCCGCCTCGCGCAGGTCAGCGTCCATCCGCAGGATCGTGACCGGCATGCCGCGCGGACCCGCCAGCAGTCCCGCGAGGCGCGCGGCCATGCGCCCGGCGGGGCTGTCGTCAGCCGCCAGCAGCAACCGCTCAAGGCCGGGCACGAAGCCGCGCGCATCCAGCAGCTCGCGCTCGATGCGGGTTTTTTCCGCGGGGGTCATCGGAATTGCCGCCAGCGCCGCGCGCAACATGGGCGGCATCGCCATGGTGGTGACCAGCGCCATGGTCACGATCATGGTATAGAG
>JBEHXB010000270.1:0-4160 GCA_048498895.1 Pseudomonadota bacterium | reverse complement strand
GGTCGGCGACCAACGCCAGGGCGGCGGCGATCAGCCCCACCTCGCGCGGCTCCAGGCTTGCCAGGAAACGCTTCATGCCGGCTCCAATGCGGCAACCGCCTGCGTGCAGCGGTTGCACAGATGGGTTTGCGGGTGGCGCGAGACTTCTTCCAGCACCATCCAGCAGCGGGCGCATTTGTCGCCTTCAGCCCCGCGAAACATCACGCCGACGCCGGGAACGTCGGGCAACTGGAACGTGCCGGAAAGACCATCGCCGGCGATCTGGAAGCCGGACGTAATCGCGATGTCCTTCCAGGTGGCGGCATCCAGCAGCTCAGCGTCCCCGCTTGCGCAAACCAGGATCGGGTCGGCCTCCAGCGAGGAGCCGATCTTCTTGTCGGCGCGCGCCAGTTCCAGCGCACCCGTCACCACACGCCGCAATTCGCGGATGCGCTTCCACTTTTCCACCAGCGCCGTGTCGGTCCAGGCGGCCGGTACGGCGAAGAAGTCCTGCAGATGGACACTCTCATCGGCGCCGAAGCGCGTGGTCCAGGCTTCCTCCATGGTGAAGCACAGGATGGGCGCGTACCAGGTGACGATGCAGCGGAAGATGGTGTCGATCACCGTGCGCGCGGCGCGCCGGCGCGGGGCATCCACCGGATCGCAATAGAGCGCGTCCTTGCGGATGTCGAAGTAAAAGGCCGACAGGTCATTGGTGCAGAAGTTGAACAGCGTGCTGTTGACCTTGCCGAAATCGAACCCGGCATAGGCCTCGCGCACTATCCCGTCCAGTTCGGCCAGCCGCGCCAGCATGTAGCGTTCCAGCTCCGGCATCCTGTCCGGCGCGATGCGCTCCTTCTCGCCGAACCCGTCCAGGTTCGCCAGCATGAAGCGGATGGTATTGCGAAGCCGCCGATAGGCATCGACATTGGCCTTGATGATGTCCGGACCGATGCGCAGGTCCTCGGTGAAATCGGATGATGCCGCCCACAGGCGCAAGATCTCCGCGCCGTTCTTTTCGGCGATCACCTGCGGCGCCACCGTGTTGCCCAGCGACTTGGACATCTTGCGGCCCTGCTCGTCCAGCACGAAGCCGTGGGTCAGGACGCCGCGATAGGGCGCATGACCGCGCGTGCCCACGCTTTCCAGCAGGGACGACTGGAACCAGCCGCGATGCTGGTCGCTGCCTTCCAGGTAAAGGTCCGCGCGCTCGGCGCGCGGCCAGTTGGGGTCGATCGGCTCTTCCACCACGAAGACATGGGTCGAGCCGGAATCGAACCAGACATCCAGAATGTCGGTGATCTGCTCGTAGTCTTCGGGATTGCGGCCCTCGCCCAGGAAACGCGACGGCGGCGAGGTGAACCAGGCGTCGGCGCCCTCGTCCTCGAACGCTTCGGTGATGCGGTCGAACACGGCCTTGTCGTTCAGCACCTGGCCGCTCTTCTTCTCGACAAAGATGGCCAGCGGCACGCCCCAGGCGCGCTGGCGCGACAGCACCCAGTCGGGGCGGCCTTCCACCATCGCGCCGATGCGGTTGCGCCCGCGCGGCGGATACCATTTGGTTTCGTCGATGGCGGCCAGCGCCAGCTCGCGCAGCGTCTTGCCGCCCATAAAGGGTTTGTCGATGGCGACGAACCATTGCGGCGTGGCGCGGAAGATCACCGGCGCCTTGGACCGCCAGCTGTGCGGATAGGAATGGCGCAGCGAACCCTTCGCCAGCAGCTTGCCGTGCGCGATCAGTTCCTTGATCACCGCGCCATTGGCGTCGCCGTCCTTGCCTTCGGGCGTGAGAATCCGTTTGCCGGCGAAGACCGGCACATGCGGTGCATAGGAGCCGTCAGGCTGGACGATGTTGAAGGCGTCGGGATTGGCCGCCGCGTAACCGGGAAACATCGTGGTCATCAGCTCGAAATCGTCCTCGCCATGGCCGGGGGCGGTATGGACGAAGCCGGTGCCGGTATCGGCGGTAACGTGATCGCCGGGCAGGACCGGCACCTCGAAGCCATAGCCGATGCTGCGGAAGGGATGGGCCGCCACAAGCGTCTTCAGCTCATCGGCCTTCAAATCGCGCACCCGGCTCAGCACGGCCTTGGCCTGCTTGGCGACCTGTTCGGCCAGCGTGTCCGCCAGCAGCAGGTTTTCGCCCACGCGCGCCAGGCTCCCTTCCGCCGCGTCGGCCACCTGGTAGACGCCATAGGAAATCTCGGGCGAAAAGGCGATGGCGCGATTGCCCGGAATGGTCCAGGGCGTGGTCGTCCAGATCACGATGAAGCTGTGCCCCGGAAGGCCGCCGCCGTTCGTCACCGGAAACTTCACGTAAATCGTGGGGCTGGTCTTCTCGTGATACTCGACCTCGGCATCGGCCAGGGCGGTCTTTTCGACCGGCGACCACATCACGGGACGAAAGCCGCGATAAAGCAAGCCATTCTCCACGAACTTCATCGCCTCGCGCGCGATTACCGCTTCGGCCTTGAAGTTCATGGTGGTGTAGGGATGGGCGAAGTCGCCGATCTGGCCCAGCCGCTGAATCTGCGTGCGCTGCACGTTCAGCCAGTGGCCGGCGAAGTCGCGGCAGGCCCGGCGCAGTTCGTCCTTCGGGATCTCGTCCTTGGGCCGCCCCTGGGCGCGAAACTGCTCCTCCACCTTCCATTCGATGGGAAGACCGTGACAGTCCCAGCCGGGCACATAAGGCGCGTCCTTGCCCAGCATCCCCTGCGAGCGGACGACAAAGTCCTTCAGGATGTGGTTCAGCCCGGTGCCGGAATGGATGTCGCCATTGGCATAGATGGGACCGTCATGAAGGATGAACTGCTCCCGCCCCCGGGCCCGGGCCCGCAGTTTCCCGTAGAGGTCCATTTCCGCCCAGCGGGCCAGCCATTTGGGCTCAGCCTCGGGCAAGCCCGCCTTCATGGGAAAATCGGTGGCGGGCAGGAACAGGGTGCCCCGGTAATCCGGGGTTTCGCTGGGTTTTTCGCTTCGGTCGGCCATGAGCCGGACGCTTCTAACAGGGGGTTCACCCCCGGTCCAGCGGGCTCAGCCCAGGGCCGGAATATTGGCCAGGATGGCGCGCGCCTGGGCCGCATCGGCGCCGATCTGGGCGATCAGGGCGTCCAGGTCCGGAAACCTGGCTTCGGACCTCTGCCAGCGGACCAGTTCGACCGACAGGTATTTGCCATAGAGGTCGCCGTCGAAGTCGAACAGGTGCGTCTCCAGCAGCGGGACCGCGGTGCGGTACATGGGCCGGATGCCGAAATTGGCCACCCCGGCATGGCGCGCCACGATGCGGTCATTGTCCATGATGGACACCATCACCGCATAGACGCCGAATGCCGGGGCCAGGCAATGATGCAGGTGCATGTTGGCGGTGGGAAAGCCCATCTGCCGGCCGCGCGCATCGCCATGCTCCACCCGCGCCTCGATCGCCCACCAGCGGCCCAGAAGGCGCGCCGCGTCTTCGGGCCTTGCCTCTTTCAGAAGTGTGCGGATGCGGGTGGAGGAAATCTTCTCCCCGCCCGACGTGGTCAGGACCGTCTCGAAGGGCGTGACAGTGAAGCCTTCCATCTCGCCCATGTAGGACAGCGTGGTCAGGTTGCCGGCGCGGCCCTGGCCGAATTCGAAATCGCGGCCCACCACCACGGCTTTGGCGCCCAGCCCGTCCAGCAGCACCTGCTGCACGAATTCAACATGGCTGCGCCGCGCCATCTCCGCGTCGAAAGGCAGCGCGAACAGGCCATCCACGCCCAGTTCGGCAAGCAGGCGCGCCTTCACCCGAAGCGGCGTCAGGCGGAAACATTCCGGTTCGGCGGGTGATGGCCCGCCATCCTGGCGAAGTGTCCTGAAATACTCCTGCGGATGGGGCTCGAAGGTCAGCACCGTCAGCGGCACACCCATGGCGCGCGCCTGGGCGCCGGCTTCCTGGATCAGGGCGCGATGGCCCAGATGCACACCGTCGAAATTGCCGATCGCAACCACACCGCCTCTAAGGGCGGCCGGCACGTCGGCAAAATGACGGAATATCCGCATCGCGTCAGGCCGAAGTGGCCTTGGACGCCGTGGGGTCGGCGATATCGGGGGGCTTGGCACCCGGGCGTCGCGGCACCAGCACACGCGCTTCCGATTCCAGCACCAGCCGGCCTTGCACCGTGCAGACACAGTCCATGACCGCCTCGCGGCCGACCACC